>CAIWHY010000265.1 GCA_903912585.1 uncultured Thermoleophilia bacterium
CGGCGATCCGACGGCGCTGCCGGCCGGGCTGGCCGTGCGGCTTGCCGGGCTCACGGACGCGGCCGCCGCGCGGGGCGGCGAGGCCGGTGACGCGGCCGCCTCCTTGGGCGCCGGCGGAGGACGCCGGCGAGCGCCTGGAGGGCGCAGGCCGTCGCTCGTACTGGCGGCGCCGCGCTTCGTTGACGCCGGTCCGCTGCCGGGCGCGCTCCCCGACCTGTTCGACGCTGCGCTCACAAGCCTGGAGAAGGACCTGGGCCTGACGGTCGAGCCGATCGCGCCCGGGGAGATCTTCGGCGGCGGGCGCCCGGACGACGACTGGCTGCTCACCTGCCTCTGCGAGCAGGCGGCGGAGCTCGGCCGCGAGACCATCGAGGCCAGGGCCGATCTCTTCGAGCCCTGGTTCCTCGAGGCGCTGCGTGAGGCCCTGGATACGAGCCTCGAGGTATACGTGGCGGCGCGCCGCCGGCGGTTCGACTACGCGCGCCGCCTCGACGAGCTGCTCGGCGAGGACCGCGTGCTCGTCACGCCGACCAACGCGGTGGAAGGCATCTATGCCGACGGCCGCGAGATCGGCGCCGCCGCTCCGGGCACGGAGTCGGCGTCGTTCAACACCGGCGTCCAGAACCTGACCGGGCACCCCGCCCTGACGGTGCCTGCCGGCGTCTCCCCCAACGGCGTGCCGTTCGGCCTGCAGATCACCGGCCCGCGCTTTGCCGACGACCTGGTGCTCGCGGTCGGGTGCGCGTGGGAGCGGGCTCATCCTGGTCCGAGCATCGCGCCGGGCTGCGATCCTTTCGCGCCGGGCTGACGGCGCCCGCGTGACCGTCTGTCGGGCCCCACGCCGTCGGCCGGATGACGCTCTGCCGCTTGTGGCGGGCGGCACAATCTGTCTCAACTCCCGCGCAACACGAACTCAACAATCGCTGGGCAGACTGTTGGCGAGCCAAGAAACGGCATAAGACGGCTGCCCCCCCGGCCGTCGGGACCAGGCAGATGTACGGTGCGCCCCCACCGAGCCAAGGCCCCACTTGCCCGGGCGACCTACCTCCTGAGCCCGGGAGCCGTTGGCCCCATATGGGTCGCGGCGACTGACAACAGTCGCCGCGGCCCATCCCCCTTTGAGCGACCGGACGAGCTTTCGCCGCGTCGGTCGCTCGCCCTGCCGATGTCCCCTTGTAGCCCGCGGCGACGAGAGGGGCGTGAGCGGTCTGCAAAGCCGGTATGAATCAGAGCGACGCCGTCTCTTGCGCCGCCGCGGCGATCTTCTGCATCAGTGGTTCGTGCTGTTCCGCGGTGATGCCGGCGATGAGCTCGGGATGCTCGTGGCGGCGGTCCGGACGCGCAGATGCGCCGCTGAAGCGGGCTTCCGCTACGCGCATCTCCGACCGGCGCTCCTCTACCGTCAACGCCGTGACGCGCGCCGAACGCAGCTGTCGCCTGGCCTTCATGCTGTGCGTGATCATGACGGCCACATCATCGGCGTTGCGTGTTAGCGTTGCGCGAACGTACTTCGAAGGTCCTCTTACCCTGCGGGCCACGAGCAAAGGAGCGCCAGATGGGCTGTTGTCTGATCGCCGGGATCCTGGCGTTGTCGCCGCGCCTGGTCCTCTTCGGCATGTGGATCTTCGGCTACCTGTCCCAGGCCAGCATCGGCTGGATCTGGGGCTTCCTCGGCTTCCTCTTCCTGCCGTGCACGACGATGGGCTACGCGATCGCGCAGAACGCCTTCGGCGGGTTGAGCGGCTGGGGCGCGGTGTTCTTCGCGCTCGGCATCGTGCTCGACATCGTCATCTACTACGGCGGCGGCCGCTCGCGCACGCAGTACTCGGCCGCATAGGCGGTACCGCGAGGCACCCAGAGGGTCGCGCGGCGGGGC
>CAIWHY010000266.1 GCA_903912585.1 uncultured Thermoleophilia bacterium
CGGCCTGCACGTTCTGGCCGACGATGATGATCGGCAGCAGCACCAGTTGCAGGAAGGTCTGGGCGATCCAGGCGACGATGATCAGCGAGTTGCCGCTCTTGAACGCAGACGGCGCGCTGACGAGCGCGAGCAGGGTGAACAGGTAGGCGCACCACATCGTCCCGACGACGACCGTGATCTTGAGCCCGAACTTGGCGTTGAAACGGCCGATGGGGCCGGGGCCGTGCAGCCGGGAGACGGCCGCCGCGACCGTGGGCGGACCGGCGGCTTTGCGTGCCTCGGCGTGCGGGTGCGGGACGTACTCGAAGATGTCGGTCATCGCTGGTCTCCCTGCTGAGCAGAGTCGATGGACTTGCCGGATCACGCTCTGGGTTCGCGCCCGAGACCGCGAAAGCCTGCGGTGGCGAGGCCGGAGATGGTGTCGCCGATCGCGCCGGGGGGATGAGCCTCAGCCGTACAGGCGAGCCAGGACGCCGTAGCCGAGCAACCAGACGACGAAGAACAGGCCGATGAACAGAGGGAGCGCGACGCCGTGCGTGACGAGGAGCGCGATCACGGCGCTGGCGACGAGCCAGAGGATGTGCGCGGTGCGGCGCGTCGGTTTCCGCAGCTTCAGCATTGCACGGCGGAGTCTACAGGACTGCCGGCGCGCGACCCTGCACGCGCGGTCCGCGAGCGAGGACGGCGGTGCGCCGACTCGCTCGCGGACCGCGTCGCGCTAGGCGGCCGGGCCGCCGGCGAGCTTGACAGTCCCTGTGTGCGCCTGCCCCGAAGGATCGGTCCACTGGACCTGGACGGAGTCTCCCGGGTGATGCGCGGAGAGCAGGTCGGTGAGCGCCGTCGCCGACGCGACGGCCTGTCCGTTCACCGCCGTGATGACGTCACCCTGTGCCAAGCCGAGCTTCGCTGCCGGGTAGCCCGCCAGGGCGCCGCCGACGAGGGCGCCCTGAGGCCGCGACCCGGCCGTAGTGCCGTCTCCTCCACCGAACTGGGACGAGGGCACGACCTCCACTCCGAGGAAGCCGGTGGGCCCGACGTGCACGGTCGCGGAGCTCGTCCCGGCCTCGATCTGCTGGGCGATGGCGAGCGCCGCGTCGATGGGGATCGCGAACCCCTGCGCGGCGGAAGGCTGGGAGACGAACTGCGCGTTGCCGGATGACGCGGCCGCGTCCATGCCGACCACCTGCCCGCCGTCGTTCACCAGCGGCCCGCCGGAGTCGCCGGGCAGCACCGCGGCATCGGTCTGGATGAGCCCGCCCAGTCGTTCGGCGTTGCCGCCGCCGATGTCGCTCGCGGTGATCGTCTGCCCCAGCCCGGTGACCGCTCCTTGGGCGATGCGAGGCGTGCCGCCTCCGCCGCCGGCGTTGCCGAGCGCCACTACCTTGGCCGCGAGCGCGACGGTCGCCGAATCGCCGAGCGGCGCGGTCTGCAGGCCGCTCGCCCCGTGCAGTTGGATCACCGCGACGTCGCCGCTGCGGTCGTAGCCGACGACGCTCGCCACGTAGGTCCTGCCGTTGCCGATGTCAGTGGCGCTGATCTGCGTGGCGCCCTGGACGACGTGGTTGTTGGTGAGCACCACGCCGGACGGCGTGAGCACTATCCCCGTCGCCTCCCCCGCCGCCCCGGTGGAGCCGTTGGCGACGGCGATGTTGACGAGGCCGGGGTCGACGCGCGCGGTGATGGCGGACGTGCTGGCAGGGCTCGCCAGGGCACTCGCCCGGGTCACGGTGAAGAAGTGGCCGGCGCCGGCTCCGTGACTCGACGCCGACGTCAGTGCGCCGCCGTGGCGGGCGCTCTGGATCGCGGCCACCGTCGCGAACGCGGCGAGCATCAGTGCCACTGCGACGACGATCGCCAGGGAGGTCCTGCGGCGCCGGCGCTGGGCGCTTCGTCCGCGGTGGTCTCGGTCCGTGTCGACTCCCGTGGGGGGGAGATATGGCTCGTTCATGATTCGTCTCAACTCCTGCATAGGTGTCTCCTCGATCATCCCCAGCGCAGCCCGGAAGCTAGCTGAGAGGAGGCTGAGAGATCGGCAGGGCAGCGCGCGGCCACGCCTGAGCCGCCGCCGCCTCCGCATTCCTCAACGCTGGCGCAACACCGGCTTCATATACGCGCCGCAGAATGCCCTCAAGCCATACGACGGCAAA
>CAIWHY010000267.1 GCA_903912585.1 uncultured Thermoleophilia bacterium
ACGTGCCTGTAGCGAGCCGGCAGGTCGGCTCCGACGGTCGCCTTGAAGACGGCGAAGTCGGTCGGCCTCTCGGGTGGGCCCGGCACAGGCGGCCAGTCCAGCACCCGGCCAAGCGCCTCGAACCGGGCCGTCGAGAGCCGGCCGCTCGTCGCGACCGCCTGCAGGAACGTGTACTTCATGGTCTGCGTGTCGTAGATGTACGCGACCGCGCAGAACACGACCGCGACGCCGACGAGGAAGGGCACGAAGAGTCGTTGGCGCAGCCTGGCGAGAAAGACGGCCGCCAGTATGAAGACGATGAGGCCGTTGAGGAACATGTGGCCGGCGTCGGCGCGGCCGAGCGCGGCCGGCACGAGGGCCGCGCCGAGAGCGATGGCAGCAGCCGTCAACGGCCGGTCGACGGTGCTCGTTGCGCGGAAGACGGGCGGCGACAGGATCGCCACGATGACTACGGCGAAGAGGTAAAACACGGCCGGGGGGCCGGGCAACACCGGGAAGTTGAACGCCCCGGTGCCGAACGAGGCGACGAGCGAGAAGTAGCCGTGCCCGAGAAGCGCGAGCGGCGAGAGACAGCCGAGGTACGCGGCGAGCGCGACGAGCGTCGTCCGCCTCTCCTGACTCCAGAGCACGCAGAAGTAGCAGAGCGAGGCCACGAACAGGGCGATGACCATCTCGGGGGACGCAAAGACGATCGTCATCGCAAGGCCGCCCAGGGCGATGACGGCCGCTCCCAGTGGCCTCATCCATCTGCCGCGTGCCCGCGGCCACGAGAGCCAGGCGTGCAGGGTCACGAGCGCGATCGGCGCGGCGAGATAGCGCACGAGCAGATACTGGATGCCGAGGGTGAGATTCACGACTGTCGGCAGCCCAAGGCACAGAAGGATCAGAGCACACTGCCTGTCGGAGAGCGCGAAGCGGCGCACGAACACGTAGAAGAACCAGTAGGAGCAGACGGCCAGAACGAAGTACACGACGTAGTACGCGGCCAGTGGGCTGAGGCCGTGGGCGTTGAACAGATGCCACAGCGATACTGGGGCGTAGATCCCGGCAAGGGCGTAGCCGTAGGCGAAGTCAAGAAACGGTCGGTATCCGGCGGCCAGCTGCGCCATGTGGCCGAGGAAGAAGCCCGTCTCGCCCCAGGCCACCCCCTGCGTGACCCACACCAGAGAGGCTCCTGTGACCAGCGAAAGCGTGGCCAGAGCGAGGACGACGATAAGTGAGAAGCGGCGCCGCCCGGCCGGGCCGCTGCGCCACAGCGGGCCGGCGGCAGAGAGTGTGGCAGTCTGCCATCTGGCGGAGACCGCCGCCAGAGCCATTGCGGTCACCAGAAGTGCAGCGACTGCAGCCCAGTTGGCGAACCCGACCATGTAGGAGTCCGATACGACCGGCGTGCTGCCGACCGGAACGAACCACGGCACGATGAACACGCCTACCGCACCGAGCGCGGCGATCACGAACAGCAGAAGGCTCCGGCGAGGCGTGGCGGCCATCGGCGGCATCGTATCGCACACCGCCGGCTCAATGCGCGCATAACGCGGCCTCAACATGGGTGCGCTATTCTGGATGCCGGCGTTTGCCGGCGGGAACAACCAGCCAAAGCACCAGTGGAGCGGCGCGGGTCACCTCGCGCCGCGACGACGAAAGAGCACATGAGCGGACCACAGGACCACACGAGCGACGAGATCGAACTGCTTCCGGCCGACGCCGTGACGCCTGAGGCGAGCGGGCCCGCTGGCGACCGCGCGCCTGCGGGCGGGCGGCTCGACTCGTCCGGCGGCCGCGCGCCTTCGGGTGGCCGGCGCGGCGGCTCCGCCGACGCCAAGCCGCGCGCTCTCAGCCCGTGGTCGCTGCTGCTCGCCGGCGGGATCGTCGTGGCGCTGCTGTTCGGCCAGTGGCCGATCGTCGTCGGCATCCTCGGCCTC
>CAIWHY010000268.1 GCA_903912585.1 uncultured Thermoleophilia bacterium
ATCAAAGGGACCGCCTCCGGCAGCCACCCGGGCTCCATGCTCTCGACCGACACGGAGATCGCCGGCAGGCCACGCAAGGCGGCCTCAAAGGCGGCGCCGACCGTCCCGGAATACGTGGTGTCGGCGCCCATGTTGCCGCCGGCGTTGACGCCGGCCACGACCAGGCCGGGTGGCGGGCAGGCGACGCCGAGCAGCCCGACGCGGACGCAGTCCGAGGGCGTGCCGTCGCAGGCGAGACCCTGCCACCCGTCACCGAACGTCGCCGGCTCCAGGTGGAGCGCCCGGTCGATGGTGATGGCGCGGGCGACGGCGCTGGCGTTGTGGTCCGGCGCCAGGGTCGTGACCTCGCCCAGGCCCTCCACGGCGGCGCGCAGCACGGCGAGGCCGGGAGCGGAGATGCCGTCGTCGTTGGTGAGGAGGATCTGCAGGGTCACGCGGCCATTCTAGCCGACGCGCCGGCCTCGCGGCGGGCGAGCGCGAACGGCACGCGGCGGGCGGGCGTGAACGGCATGCGGCGGGCGGTCGCGAACCGGCGTCCCGCACCGCCCCGGGCCCAACGCTATTTCCATGCCCGGCGAGCGGCTCCTGTAGCCTGTCACGGGCAGGCGGCCCCCTGCGTGCGCGGCAGGAGAAGCCTGGGACCCGTCGTAAGGGTGTCGAACGATGGCTTTGGCAAGGAGCCGGGTGACTGACGCTGAACACGTGGCGCACGACCTCACCGGCAGGCGTCTCACCGTCCGGCGAGCGGTGGCGCTTGTGGCGGCGCTCCTCGCCGTCTCCCTCCTCGTCTTCGGCCTCGGTCTCGCCTATCTGTGGCCGCTCTTCATCTTCCCGCTCTTCCTCAGCGCCGTCTTCTTCTTCGAGCTCGGCAGCCTCGTGGTCACCTTCTGGCTCGGCAACTTCTTCGTCGCCTACTACAGCTTCCGCGAGCCGGCGACGCCGGCGCTGGTGCGCGAGGCGCTGCTTGGGACCGCACTCTTCCTGCTCGCCGGCCTCCTGCTGGGTCGCGTCCAGCGGCGCAACCAGCGGATGCAGTCGCTGCTCGCGGCCTCGTCGCTGACCGACCGCCTCACCGGGCTCTACAACTACGGCACCTTCGTGGACTACCTGCACAACGAGGTCACCAAGGTCGACCGCTACGGCGGCGAGCTCAGCCTGATCATGCTCGACCTCGACCACTTCAAGCAGTTCAACGACAGGCACGGTCACGAGACCGGCAACGAACTGCTCCGCCGGCTGGGCGCCACGCTCGGCGCCACGGTCCGCGACGCCGACATGGCGGCGCGCTACGGCGGCGAGGAGTTCGCGGTGCTCATCCGCGGCGACGAGTCGCAAGGCTACGAGCTCGCGGAGCGCGTCCGCCGCGCCGTCGAAGACCTCGCGGTCGAGGTGCGCGGAGGGACGCAGGCGTTCGTGACGATCTCCGCCGGAGTCGCCACCTATCCGGTCGGGGCGGCGGACGAGACGGAACTCGTGGAGCGCGCCGACGACGCCCTCTACGCGTCCAAGCGGCGCGGCCGCAACCGGGTGACCATCCACGCGGGCGTGAACCCGCAACAGCAGGCGTTGCCCGCCAGCCTCAGCGCCTGACGCCCCGGCCGCCGGCGCCGGCGCGCCCGCTTCACTCCGCGAACGACACCTCTGGCAGCCGCGTGTCCGCCTGCGCCAGCAGCTCGCCGCAGAGCAACTCGACCCCGCTGCGCTGCAGCAGCGAACGCTGCTCGGGCGTGCGCACGCCGGCGCCGATGAGCTGCGCGCCCACGCGGTCGCCGAAGCGCACCAGGAGCTGGACCACCTCGATCGGCGTGAGCTCGCCGCCGAGGCTGGCGACGAGCGCCGGGTCGAGGCACAGGAACTCGGGGCGGGCCTCGGCGATGAGCTCGAGCGTCGTGAACTGCGCGCCGAGCCCCGAGACGCAGAGCTGGAAGCCCATCTCGCGCACGTCGGCCAGCGTCCGCAGGACTGAGGCCGTGTTGGTGCCGAGGTCGTCGGCGTCGACTTCGAAGACCACGTGCTGCGGCACGAGCGCCTTGTTGAGGGAATAGAACTCGCTGACGGCGACGACCGCCGCGTTGGGCAGCTCCGCCGCGGCGCAGCCGACGAACAGGAGGTCGTCCGGGCGCAATCCGGCAGCTGCGGTCACGGTCGCCGCCCGCGCCGCGATGCCGTAGGACGGCAGAATGCTGGAGCGGCGCGCCACGTCGAGCAGGACGTCCGGCAGGCGCAGCGGCGAGTAGAAGGGGCCGCGCACGCTGCTGCGGTAGCCGGTCACGGCCTTGGCGGCGACGTCGACCACGGGCTCGAACAGCGGCTCGAGCTCGCCGCCCTCCACGCACACGGCGAGCGTCTTCTCGAGCTCGTCCTGGAAGATGGCGGCCTGAGCCTCCGCCGCCTGCATCGCACCGGCGACGCCGCGCTGGAGGCTCTGCTCGAAGGTCAGGGAGTCGTCCGCGGCCATGACGGCGGCGCCCACCGAAGGATGGACGCGGTCGTACACTCCAGGCGCGAGATCGTTGAGGAGCATCGACTGCAGCCGTTCGTACACCCGGCGCGTGACCGCGGCGAGGTCGTCGTCGGCGATCACGTCGCTCGACCGGGGTGGTGAGAGCAGCACGATGAAGGCGTCGTCGGTGAGCGTGAAGTCGCTCACGACGTCCAGCCTGCGCAGGGTGCTGCCCGACATGCCGTCCAGGTTCGCGGCGACCGCGTCGAGGATGTCGCCCACGATGCGCCAGCCGAAGATGGGCTCGAGCCGCCCGAAGTGCTGGAGGCGGACGTAGAGGATGGCGACCTTGCCGCGTCGCTCGAGCTCGAGACGGATGCGATCGGCGACCAGGCTGAGTGAGGGGAGTCGCGAGGTGCCGTCGCTCACGAGGCTGCGGAGATTGGTGCGCGCCCTGCGCAGGGAGTCCTCGGTCGGTCGATCCACGCTCTTCACCCCCACGCGCGTGGCGTCAGGTCGCCTTCTGCTTCTCCTTGGGCTTGGCGCCGTCGGAGCCGGACTTGTCTGCGGGCTTGTCCTTGGACTTGTCGGCGGCGGCGCTCCCGGCCGCCTCCGAGGAGCCCTCCGACGAGCCCTCCGACGAGCCCTCCGACGAGCCCTCGGAGCCCCCGTCACGACCCCCCGGGCGCCGGCCCGAGCCCTTGCCGTAGTCGGTCGTGTAGAAGCCCGAGCCCTTGAAGTGGATGGCCACCGGGTGCAGTACCTTCCGCAGGCGGCCGCCACACTTGTCACAGGTCTCGAGCGCGTCGTCGCTCATGCGCTGAAGGACCTCGAACGAGGTCCCGCAGTCGTCACACCTGTACTCGTAGATGGGCACGCGAAAAGCTCCTTGAGTGGTCGAGAGAAAACAGTGTAGCACAGCGCCCTGGAGCGCCCGGGTCAGAGGGCGAAGGGCGGCAGGTGGCCGGCGACGACGCGCACCGGCCGCCACGAGCGGATGAGCTCCCACGAGGCGAGCAGCTCCGCGGCGCCGGGGCCGGCGCCCGGGCGCATCGCGTCGAACGACTCCCGTGACGGCCCGATGGTGTCGCCGCAGAGGGCCACCGGTCCGTCAACGGTCTCGACGCGGAGACTGATGTGGCCGTCGCAGTGCCCCGGCGTGCGCGCCCACTCGATCCCCGGGGTGATGGTGCCGCCCTCGCCGCTGAGCCGCTCCTGCGGCAGCAGGTCCAGCAGCCCGCCGACGAGCACCCAGTACGGCGCCCGCGCCTCCAGCTCGTGCAGCGTCACCGGGGCGAGCAGGTCGGCGCAGCCGCCGGCGTGGTCGAGGTGCGCGTGCGTGAGGATCACGCGGTCGACGTCGGCGAGGCCGAGGCCGCGGCTCTCGAGCGCGCGCACCACGGGCTCGTTCTGCAGCGGCAGGCCCGGATCGACGACGATGGTCTGCGCGCCGCGCAGCAGGACCGTGTTGGGGAAGGTGGTCATGCCGACCACCGGTCGCGCGGCGCGGAGCGCGCGGTAGGCCGCGAACGCCTCCGGTGAGCGGTGTTCGGGCAACACGGCGACCGCACCGCCCTCGACGCTGAACACGAAGCGCGCGCTCGGCAGCAGGATGTCGACGTCGTAGGTGGCCATCGGTGGCGTTCGGCAGGCGCGCGCGCCTCAGGCCAGTTCCTCGTCCCCGTCCCGGCCCTCGTCGCGCGCGTAGATGAAATCGACCTTGTCCATGTTGAGGAGCACGAACGGCACGGCCTCCAGGAGCTCTTGGGTGCCCTTGGAGTAGATGCGCACCTTGGACAGCGTCAGCCTCGAGTCGCTGAAGGCGCGCAGGAAGTCCGACGCCCTGCGCGAGGTGGCGCGGCCGCCGACGCCGAAGTGAGCCACCCCCACGATCTTGAACTCACCGAGGTAGGCCACGATCTCGATCTCCTTGAAGCCCGTATCGTGATGCGTGCTCGCCGCGTGGTCTGCGGCGCCTGAGTCAGGCATCGCGTCCTCCCTCCTGTGCGTCCACCGCGTCCCGCCCGGTCGCGCTGCCCTCGCCGGTCGGACCGGTCCCAGAACATGGTGTACCCGCGAACGCCCCGACTGAGCCGCGTCCCGGCTGCAACGACAGGCGCAGGCGGGTGAGCGCCGCGCGCCGCGACTCTCCCGGTCGCGGCGCGAAGAGCACTCCGATCGCGGCGCCCACGGCGCCGCCGTAGATGAGGCTGCGCACCTTCGGCATCGCGCCCACTATAGCGACGCTATTTCGTGAACACCAGGCTCCCGCCGGCGGCGTCGACCTTGACCGTGTCGCCCTCGTGGAACTCGCCGCGCAGCAGGGCGCTCGAGAGGGGGTTCTCCACCAGCCGCTGGATGGCGCGCTTGAGCGGCCGGGCGCCGTACTCGGCGTCGTAGCCCTCTTCGGCGATGTGGGCCCGGGCCGCGTCGCTGACCTCGAGGGCGAGCCCCTGGCCTTTCATGAGCTCGCGCATGTGCGTGAGCAGCAGGTCGACGACCTCGGTCAGCTGCTCACGCGTGAGCGGGTCGAACACGATGATCTCGTCGACCCGGTTGAGGAACTCCGGCCGGAACGACTTGCGGAGCTCCTCGAGCAGGCGCTTCTCGAGGCCCGCGTGATCGCCCTCCTCCTCCGCGCCGGTGAATCCGAGGCGATGCTTGCGGATGACGCCGCTGCCGACGTTGCTCGTCATGATGATCACGCAGTTCTTGAAGTCGACTGTGCGGCCCTTGCCGTCGGTGAGGCGGCCGTCGTCGAGGATCTGGAGGAGCGCGTTGAACACGTCCGGGTGCGCCTTCTCGATCTCGTCGAACAGCACCACACTGTACGGCCGGCGCCGCACGGCCTCGGTGAGCTGGCCGCCCTCGTCGTAGCCCACGTAGCCCGGCGGCGCGCCCGTGAGACGCGACGCCGTGTGCTTCTCCATGTACTCGCTCATGTCGAGCCGGATGAGGGCGTTCTCGTCGTCGAAGAGGAACTCGGCGAGCGCGCGCGCCAGCTCCGTCTTCCCCACGCCGGTCGGGCCGAGGAAGATGAACGAGCCGACCGGCCGCTTGGGATCCTTGAGGCCCGCGCGGGCCCGGCGGACAGCTTCGCTGACCGCCTCCACCGCGCGGTCCTGGCCGATGACGCGGCCGTGGATGTCGCTCTCCATGGCGAGCAGCTTGTCGGCCTCCTCCTGCAGCATGCGCTGCACCGGGATGCCGGTCCACTGGCTCACCAGCGCGGCGATGTCGTCGGCGTCCACCGTCGCGTCGGCGATGCCCTTGTCGGCGAGCCAGGCGTCCTTGGCGCTGACGAACGTCTCCTGGATCTTGTCCGACTGCGCCTTGAGCTCGGCGGCACGCTCGTAGTCCTGGCTCTGCACGGCTGCCGCGCCCTCGCGCGTGAGCTCCTGGAGCTTGAGCTCCATCCCGCGCAGGTCCGGCGGCAGCATCGTCGCCTCGATGCGCAGCTTGCTGGCCGCCTCGTCGAGCAGGTCGATCGCCTTGTCCGGCAGGAAGCGGTCGCTGATGTAGCGGTCGCTCAGGTGAGCCGCCTCGCGGATCGCCGCGTCGGTGATCTTGACCTTGTGGTGCGCCTCGTACTTGTCGCGCAGCCCCTCGAGGATGGCCACGGTCTCCTCGACCGTGGGCTCGCCGACGAGGATGGGCTGAAAGCGGCGCTCGAGGGCGGCGTCCTTCTCGATGCGGGCGCGATACTCGTCGAGCGTCGTCGCGCCCACGCACTGCAGCTCGCCGCGG
>CAIWHY010000269.1 GCA_903912585.1 uncultured Thermoleophilia bacterium
ACCGCGGCCCCTTCGACCTGCCCGAGTCGGAGTCGGAGCTGGTCTCGGGCTACGGCACCGAGTACTCGGGCATGCGCTTCGGCATGTTCTTCCTCAACGAGTACGCCGGCCTGACGATCATGTCCATGGTCGCCGTGACGCTGTTCTTCGGCGGCTGGCAGGGGCCGTTCGCGCACGCCGTCACCTTCTGGGGCGTGGCCTGGATCGGCATCCTCTGGTTCCTCGTCAAGGTGTACATCCTGGTCTTCGCGCTGGTCTGGATCCGCCTCTCGATCCCGCGCCTCCAGGTCGACCAGCTCATGGCGTTCGCCTGGAAGATCCTCATCCCGCTCGGCCTGGTCAACATCCTCGCGACCGCCGCCGTGATCCTCTGGGTGCCGCACTGGAAGCTCGGCATGGCCGTCTTCAGCTGGGTCTCGTTCTTCGCCTTCGTGGGCCTGTTCGACCCGATCCTCAAGCGCCGCCTGCGCCGCCAGCGTGAGCGCATGCCGGTGGTGAACGCCTGATGCTCGGCATGTTCAAGGCGATGCGCACGACGCTCAAGCATCTGCCGATGAAGAAGATCACCGTGCAGTACCCGGAGGAGCGCGAGCACCTGCCCGAGCGCAGCCGCGGCCTCTTCCGCGTGGTCATCGACCCGTCGAGCGGCGACCCGCGCTGCCGCGCCTGCACGCTCTGCGAGAGCAACTGCCCGGTGCAGGTCATCCGCGTGAACTACACCAGCAAGTACCGCCTGCCGGTGCCCAACGCGGCGCGCATCGCCGAGGCGCGCATCGCCGCACAGGAGGGCGTGGACCTCAAGGCGCTGCAGCCGGTGCTCGACGACTACTACGAGCACGGCACCGGCCTCATCGCCATGATGCAGGACGCCCAGGACGTGTACGGGTACCTGCCGCGGCTGGCCATCCAGGAGATCGCGCTGCAGACGGGCGTCTCGCTCTCGCAGCTCTACGGCGTGGCCAGCTTCTACAACCAGTTCCGTCTCTCGCCGGTGGGCGAGTACATCATCGACGTGTGCCACGGCACGGCCTGCCACGTGGCGGGAGCCGTGCAGATCACCGAGGCCCTGGAGGAAGAGCTCGGCATCCCCGACGGCAAGACCACCAAGGACATGAAGTTCACGCTGTCCTCCGTGGCCTGCATGGGGGCCTGCTCTCAGGCGCCGGTGATGCGGATCGGCGACAAGACCTACGGCGGCCTCACCCCTGACCAGACGCGCAAGATCATCCGCGACTTCATGCAAGAGGTCGGAGCGGAGAAGGGGTGAGCGGGGACACTATGGCTGACGAGATCTCGCAGAACGAAGCGCCTGCCAACGCGGCCACCGAGGCGCGCAACGTGCGCGTGGCCCAGACGCCCTCGGGCGGCTACAAGGTCACCGTCTGCGCCGGCACGGCCTGCGTCTTCGCCGGCAGCATGGCCGTGTACGACGCCTTCGTCCAGGAGGTGCAGACCGCCGGCCTCGGCGACAAGATCGAGGTGTCCATCATCGGCTGCCACGGCCTCTGCTCGATGAGCCCCGTGGTGGTGCTGAGCGACGATACGCTCTACGGGCACCTGCGGCCGCAGGACGTGAGCAAGGTCGTCGAGGAGCACCTCAAGGGCGGCGCGCCGGTCGAGAGGTTCCTCTACAAGGACGCCCAGACGGGCGCGCGCATCCGCGACTGGCACGAGATCGGCTTCTACAAGCAGCAGACGCGCATCGCGCTGCGCGACGTCGGCGTGATCGACCCCGAGAGCATCGACGAGTACATCGCGCGCGGCGGCTACGAGGCCGCGCGCATGGCGCTCACCGAGAAGACGCCCGAGTGGATCATCGAGCACGTCACCGACTCGGGCATCCGCGGGCGCGGCGGCGCCGGCTTCCCGACCGGGGTCAAGTGGAAGTTCGCCAATGCGTCGAAGAGCGACGAGAAGTACATCATCTGCAACGCCGACGAGGGCGACCCCGGCGCGTTCATGGACTGCTCCATCCTCGAGGGCGACCCGCACGCCGTGGTCGAGGGCATGATCATCGGCAGCTTCGCGATCGGCGCGCACGAGGGCTACGTGTACGTGCGCGCCGAGTACCCGCTGGCCGTCAAGCGCCTCACCAAGGCCGTCGCCGACGCCGAGGCGCGCGGCTTCCTCGGCAAGGACGTGTTCGGCACCGGCTGGGAGTTCGAACTGCACCTCAAGCTCGGCGCCGGCGCCTTTGTGTGCGGCGAGGAGACGGCGCTCATCGCCAGCATCGAGGGCAAGCGCGGCATGCCGCGCACGCGGCCGCCGTTCCCGGCCGTCTCCGGCCTCTGGGGCAAGCCGACCAACATCAACAACGTCGAGACCTTCTCCAACATCCCCTGGATCATCGCCCACGGCGCCGAGGCGTATGCTGCGCTGGGCGTCGAGAACTGCCGCGGCACCAAGGCTTTCAGCCTCGCCGGCAAGGT
>CAIWHY010000270.1 GCA_903912585.1 uncultured Thermoleophilia bacterium
CAAGGGGTTCATCCCCGCCGTGATCGCCGTGAACTTCTTCAACCCTTGGGCGGCGATCGTCATCGCCGCGGCCCCCGTGGTCGGCCACATGTTCTCCATCTTCCTCAAGGGGAGGGGCGGCAAGGGGGTGGCCACCGGCGCCGGGGTCGTCGCGGCGCTTGTCCCGCTCGCCTTCGTGGTGATCTTCGCCATCTGGCTCACGCTCGTCATCACGACGCGCTACGTGAGCATCGCGTCGCTGGTCGCGGCGGTCCTGGTGCCCGTGTTCGTGATCGCCTTCGACCTTCCGCTGCCGTACGAGCTCGCCGCGGTCCTCGTCTCGATCATCGTGTGGTGGGCGCACCGCGGCAACATCGCGCGGCTCGTCCACGGGACCGAGAGCCGCGTCAAGCTCCCCTGGTCGGACGGCCCCTCGGCGCTCGCCGGCGGACGGGGGCGCTGAGCTTGCGCGTCACGGTCGTCGGATCGGGCAGCTGGGGCAGCGCCTTCTCGCGCCTGCTGGTACATCGCGGTCACGACGTGCAGGTGCTCACGCTGACGCGGGGCGAGGCCGCACAGCTCAACGCCACGCACGAGAACCCGCACTTCCTGCCCGGCCTCGTGCTCCCGCCCGAGGTGCGTTTCGTCGCCCTCGGGGACGCCGGGCTCGAGGGCGCGGGCCTGATCGTCTACGCGGTGCCCACGCAAGCCGTGCGGCAGGTCGCCAGGTGGGTCGCGCCGCGCCGCCCCCCCGGGTCGCTGCAGCTCTCGCTCGCCAAGGGCTACGAGCTCGGCACCCTCAAGCGGCCCACCGAGGTCGTCGAAGAGGAGACCGGCGGCGGCGCGGCGGCGCTCTCAGGACCGAACCACGCCGAAGAGGTGAGCCGCGACATGCCGTCGGCGACGGTGGTCGCGGCGGCCGACGAAGCACTGGCGCTGGCGCTCCAGGAGGCGATCACCAGCGACACGTTCCGCGTGTACACCAACGACGACGTCGTCGGCGTCGAATTCTGCGGCGCGGTGAAGAACCCGATCGCCGTGGCCGTGGGCATGTCCGACGGGCTCGGCTTCGGCGACAACTCGCGCGCCAGCCTGATCACGCGCAGCATCGCCGAGATGACGCGTCTCGGCATGATCCAGGGCGCGCACGTCGCGACGTTCACGGGGCTGGCCGGCATCGGCGACCTCATCGCCACCTGCACGTCGCGGCACAGCCGCAACCGGCTGGCCGGCGAGCTCCTCGCCAAAGGCGCCTCGCCGGACGAGGTGGAGAAGGAAGTGGGCCAGGTCGTGGAGGGCATCCCGACCGCATACGCCCTGCACGACCTGGCCGGCCGCCTCGGCATCGACATGCCGGTCACCGAGAACGTGTACCAGGTGCTCGAGGGCCGGCGCACGCCGCAGGAGTCGGTCGCCGATCTGATGGGCCGCCGCCCGCGCAAGGAGCGGCACGAAGACTGACGCCTGTACGGGCGCCCCCCGTGAGGCGCCGCCCACGGCGGCGCGTTGAAGGGCGTCCGCGGCGTCTGGTAGACTTCCCCGGTCCGTGCGCCCCTGCGGAGCACGCGTTCCGCCGCTCCGCATCCCGCGCACCCCAGCCAGAGGTTTGCACGCACGCGCCCGCAGACTTACGAGCAAGGCGCTCATCTCCCAGGAGGCACAGTGGGCAAGAGAAACTACCTGTTCACGTCGGAGTCGGTCACCGAAGGTCACCCCGACAAGATCGCCGACCAGATCTCAGACGCGGTCCTCGACGCCATCTTCACCAACGACCCCTACGGGCGCGTGGCCTGCGAGACGCTGATCACCACGGGCATGATCGTCGTCTCCGGCGAGATCACCACCGACACCTACGTGGAGATCCCCAAGATCGCGCGCGAGACGGTGCGCAGCATCGGCTACGACAACGCGGCCTACGGCTTCGACTGCGACACCTGCGGCGTCATCACCTCCATCGACCCGCAGTCCCCGGACATCAGCCAGGGCGTGGACCTCGCGCGGGAAGTGCGCACGGACGTCAACGACGACGACGTCCTCGACACGCAGGGCGCCGGCGACCAGGGCATGATGTTCGGCTACGCCTGCACGGAGACTCCCGAGCTCATGCCGCTGCCGATCTCGCTGGCGCACAAGCTCGCGCGGCGGCTGGCCGACGTGCGCAAGGCGGAGATCCTTCCGTACCTGCGTCCGGACGGCAAGTCGCAGGTCACCGTCCGCTACGAGGACGGCAAGCCGGTCGAGATCGTCAAGATCGTGCTCGCCACGCAGCACGCCGAGAGCGCCGATCTGCAGAGCATCATCTATCCGGACCTGCTCGAGCACGTCGTGGAGCCGATCCTGCCGAAGGGCATGTACGACGTCAGCAAGCTCGAGGACATCACGGTCATCAACGCGACCGGGAAGTTCGTCATCGGCGGCCCCATGGGCGACTGCGGCCTCACCGGCCGCAAGATCGTCGTCGACACCTACGGCGGCGCCGCTCCGCACGGCGGCGGCGCCTTCTCGGGCAAGGACCCGAGCAAGGTCGACCGCTCCGGCGCCTACGCGGCCCGCTACGTCGCCAAGAACGTCGTCGCCGCCGGCCTCGCCGAGCGCTGCGAGCTCCAGGTCGCCTACGCCATCGGCGTGGCGCACCCCGTCTCGGTGATGGTCGACTGCGGCGGCACCGAGAAGGTCGACATCGACCTCATCGAGAGGCTCGTGTCCGAGCACTTCGACCTTCGCCCGGCGGCGATCGTGCGCGATCTCGACCTGCGGCGTCCGATCTACCAGAAGACCGCCGCCTACGGCCACTTCGGCCGCAACGACCACGATTTCACGTGGGAGCGCACGGACAAGGCCGCAGCGCTTCGCGCCGCCGCCGGCCTCAAGGGCTGAGCCGCGGCGCCGAGAAGACGGCGGCGTAGTGTGAGCTACGCCGCCGTTTTCCCGCTCGTGCGCACGCGCGCCTTCAGCGGCGCCTTCGACTACCTCGTCCCAGCTGAGCTCGAGGGCAGAGTCGTGCCGGGGGCGCTTGTCGCCGTGCCTCTCGGACCGCAGACCGTGATCGGCGTGGTCCTCGAGCTCCGCGACGAGACCGCTCACGAGGGCCGGGTGCTGCCGCTGCGCGACCTGCTGGACGTACCGGCGATCCCCGCCGACCTCCTCGAGCTCGCAAGGCGCGTCGAGGAGTACTACCTCACCTCGTTCGCCGCCGCGCTCACCCTCGTCTGCCCTCCGACCGGCGCGCTCAAGGTCGTGCGTCAGTACGAGCTCACGCACGCCGGTGATGTCGCGCGCGAAGCCGGCGAGTCCGATCTCGACCAGGTCGCCGGCCTCAAGCTTCCCGCGGGCCCACTCGAGCGTCTGGCGGCGCGCTACCGGCGCAAGGGGTGGATACGCATCGCCTATCGCGTCCACGTGGCCGGCGCGGCTCCGGCGAGCCGGCGGCTGCGGCGCGGCGAGGTGACGCCGCAGCGGCTCGGCGCGCGCCAGCGCGCCGCGCTCGCCGTCGTGGAGGCGGAAGGCGC
>CAIWHY010000271.1 GCA_903912585.1 uncultured Thermoleophilia bacterium
CCCGCGGCCACGGAGAACTCGCTGCCGCGGTCGTCGACGCGGGCGACGGTCGCCTCGAGGTCGCCGGCGCCGATGCCGACGCAGACGGTCTTCGCCGCCGTGTGCCCGGCGAGCTCCTCCCCGCCCGTACCGGCGACCACGACCAGCAGTCCGTCCGCGGGCAGCAGGGCAACGAAGCGGCGGAACACGTCGTGGACGTCATCGAGGCAGCCGTAGTTGGCGTGGTGGTCGAGCTCGACGTTGCTGACCACCGCGACCTCCGGCCGCAGGTACAGCAGGCTCCCGTCGCTCTCGTCGGCCTCGGCCACGAGCCACTCTCCAGCGCCCACGCCGGCGTTGGAGCCGATGTCGTTGAGCTCGCCGCCGACGAGGAACGTGGGCTCCATGCCGAGCTTGATGAGCACGTGGGAGATCATCGAGGACGTGGTCGTCTAGCCGTGCGTACCGGCGACCGCGATGCCGCGGCGCATCGCCATGATCCGCGCCAGCATCTCGGCCCGGCGCAGCACGGGCAGCCCGGCGGCGCGCGCAGCGCGCAGCTCCGGGTTGGCCTCCGGGATCGCCGAGGAGATCACGACGAGCGCGGCGCCGGCGAGGTTGGCGGCGTCGTGCCCCACGGTGACGGTGATGCCTGCCTCCTCCAGACGGCGGGTGTACCGGGAGGTCTTGAGGTCGGAGCCGGTGACCTCGACGCCGAGCGTCGCCAGCACGACCGCGATCCCGCTCATGCCGGCCCCGCCGATGCCGATGAAGTGGACCGGCTGCGGGAGCTCTCTCGGCGCTTCGTCCTTCATGCGTCTCCTCGTCTCTTCACGATCTTCTCGACCTCGTCGACGACCCTCGCAGTGGCGTCCGGCCGCCCGAGAGCGGCGCTGGCGGCGGCCATGGCCGCCAAACGCGCACGGTCGCCGAGGAGCCCTGCGACGAGGCCGCGCAGCCTCTCGCCGTCCAGCCCGGCGTCGTCCACCAGGAGCGCGGCGGCGCCGTCCACCATCCAGCGCGCGTTCTTGCGCTGGTGATCGGCGGTCGCGTGTGGATACGGGACGAGCACGGCCGGCTTGCCGAGGGCGGCGAGCTCGGCAACGGATCCGCCCGAGCGCGCCACCACCAGGTCGGCGGCCGCCATGGCCCCGGCCAGACGGTCAGTGTAGGGCACCAGGTGGTACCGCTCAAACCGCTCGCCGTGCGCCTCGAGCTCGGCAAGCACCACGGCATGGTTGCGCGGCCCGCAGACGTGGACCAGCTGGAAGTCCAGCGGCCGGCCGCCGAAGGCGTCGATACAGGCGCGGTTGATGCTCTGCGCGCCCTGGCTGCCGCCGAAGGCAAGGACGACCGGCAGATCGGCGGCGAGAGCGAACGCCTCGCGACCATCCTCGGCCGAGGCGGAGAGCTGGCCGGCGGCCAGGGGCCGCCCTGTCAGGACGAACTTGGGCGGCCTCAGCCCGGCGATGGGGAAGCTGAGGCAGACGCGCCGCACGAACGGGCGCAGCATGCGGTTGGCCACGCCGAGATGCGCATCGGCCTCCAGCGCCAGCGCCGGCACGGCGCGCAGCGCCGCCAGCGCCACGACCGGCCCGCTGGCAAAGCCGCCGCCGCCGATGGCGACGTCGGGCCGTACCTCCCTGAGGATGCGCTCGACCCGGGGTGCGGCGGCGGCGAGCAGGCGCAGCGTCGTCGCGTACTCGCGCGGCGCGAAGCGGCGCGAGAAGCCCTTGAGCTCGAGCGCGAAGGTCTGGTACTGCGCGGCGACGCGCTCCACCTGGGAGGGCGTCGTCACGACCACGACGCGCGCCCCGCGAGCCTCCGCCTCAGCCGCGACCGCGAGCGCCGGCTGCAGATGCCCGCCGGTCCCGCCCGCCGCGAGCAGCACGGTCACCCCGCTGAGCGCTGACGACAATGTAGCTCCTTCGATTGGTGGCGATGTTGAGCAAGATCCCGACACCGGCGAGGACGACGACGAGGTTGGTGCCGCCGAGCGACACCAGCGGCAGCGGCACGCCGGTGAGCGGCAGGAGGCCCAGGGCGGCGCCGACGTTGATGCACGCCTGCCCGATGATGATGGCGGTGATCCCCGTGGCGAGGAGCTTGCCGTACAGCTCCTTGCAGTTGAGCGCGATGCGGAAGCAGCACCAGGCAAGCGCCACGTACAGCGCCAGCAGGACGATGAGGCCGGCGAGGCCGAGCTCCTCGCCGATGATGCCGGTGATCATGTCGGTGCCCTGCTCGGGAAGGAAGCCGAACTTCTGGACGGAGTTGCCGAGGCCCACCCCGAAGAAGTGGCCCGAGGCGATCGAGATGAGCGCCTGGGTCGCCTGGTAGCCGCTCGCCTGCGCGTCATTCCAGGGGTTCAGGAACGTCGTCAGGCGCTGAAGCCGGTAGGGCTCGACGACGATCATGGCCAAGATCGTCGCCAGCCCGAGCGCAGCCGCCGTGAACAGGTAGCGCAGGCGGGCGCCGGCCGCGACGAGCACGGCGACGACGGCCGCGACGAGCACCAGCATCGTCCCCAGGTCGGGTTCGAGCATGATGAGGGCGGCGGCCGGGACGATCGTGATCGCCGCGACGCGCACGAACCCGCGCGGCGTCTCCAGCTCCGCGGGCCGCCGCGACACGAGCGTGGCCGCCAGCATCACGCAAGCGACCTTGGCGACCTCGCTGGGCTGCAGGCCCTGGCCGCCGATGAAGATCCAGCGGCGGGCGCCGTTGACCACCGAGCCGACGCCCGGGACGAGCACGACCACGAGCGCCAGCACTGCGACGCCCGCAAGCGGCACCGACCAGCGGCGCCACGAGGCGTAGTCGACGCGCGACAGCGCCAGCATCGCGCCCACGCCGATCAGCGCCCATGCCAGCTGGCGCTCCACGAAGTAGAAGCTCGAGTGGTGCGCGAAATACGCCTCCGCCGACGAAGCGCTGTAGCTCATGACGAGGCCGTAGAGCACGAGGAGGAACGTGACCAGGAGGAGGGCGCGGCGCTCGGCTATGCCGGGCCCGGGAAGCGCCGCGGCGCGCGTCGCGCGTGCAGAGCGGCGGGACGAGGTGCGCCGCCGCGGCACGGTCTCGG
>CAIWHY010000272.1 GCA_903912585.1 uncultured Thermoleophilia bacterium
AGGCCAACCTGACCGCCGCCGGCCTGCTGGGCGTGGAGCGACGGGAGGTCATCGGGCGGCCGTTCCACGACTTCGTCCTGGCGGACGACCAGGACGTCTACTACCGCCAGCGCAGACAGCTGGCCGAGCTCGGTCGCACCGTGGACTTCGAGCTGCGCCTCAAGCACGCCGGCGGCAGGACCGTCTGGGCGAGCCTTCAGGGGAGGCCCTTGGAGGCCGACGAGGACGAGCCGCTCCGCATCCACCTCACCTTTGCCGACGTCACGGAGCGCAGGCGCTCGGAGGCTGCGCTCGCCGAGAGCGAGCGGCTCTTCCGCCTGATGTTCGAGCAGGCGCCCATCGGCGCCGCGCTCGTGGGGCTCGACTACCGCTTCCTGCGCGTGAACTCGCGCTTCGCGAAGGTCACCGGCTACTCCGAGGAGGAGCTCCTCGGGCTCGGCTTCCCCGACCTCACGCACCCGGACGACGTCGCTGCCGATATGGCCGCCGCCAGACGACTCAAGTCGGGCGAGATGAGCGAGTACGCGCGCGAGAAGCGCTACGTGCGCAAGGACGGCAGCATCGCCTGGGTCGACATCGTCGTGCGCCCGGTGCTCGGCCCGGGCGGAGCGCCCGCGTCGCACCTGATGATGGCCAGGGACATCACCGAGCGCCGGCGCTCGGAAGCGGCGCTGCGCGAGAGCGAGGAGCGCCTGCAGACGGTATTCGAGGCCGCCCATGAGGGCATCCTGCTGCAGGACCGGGACGGGCGCATACGTGCCTGGAACGCTGCGGCCGAGGACGTCATGGGCGTCGCCGAGTCGGATATCGTGGGCGAGACGGTGCTCGGCCGCGACTGGCACACCGTCCGCGAGGACGGCACGCCGTGGCCCCCCGAGGAGTTCCCTTCCCTCAAGACGCTCGCGGACGGCGAGCCCCAGCACGACATCGTCATGGGCGTGGCTCGCGACGGCGAGCTGCGCTGGATCAACATCAACGCGGAGCCGGTCTTCAACCCGGACGAGGCAGGCCCCGCGGGCGCCGTCGTCACCTTCGACGACATCACCGCGCGAAGGCGGACCGATCGCCTCCTCGCTGTCCCGCAGGAGATCCTCGGCATCATCGCCTCCCCGACGCCGGTGCGCGAGACCGTCGAGCGCATCGTCGCGGCGCTCCAGCGGGCGACCGGCTTCGACGCCGTCGGGCTCCGCGTCAAGCAAGGTGACGACTACCCGTTCATCGGGTCCCTGGGCTACAGCGACGAGTTCCTCGCGGCCGAGAACGTCCTGGCCGAGCGCTCCCCCGACAACAAGCTCTGCCGCAACGCGGACGGCAGCATCAACCTCGAGTGCACCTGCGGCCTCGTGATCAGCGGCGCCGCCGATCCGGCGAACCCGCTCTTCACCGCGGGCGGCAGCGCCTGGACCAACGACTCGCTGCCGCTCCTCGACGTGCCACCCGAGGACGACCCGCGCCGGCATCCGCGCAACCGCTGCATCCACGCGGGCTTCCGCTCGCTCGCACTCGTGCCCCTGCGCGCCGGCGACGAGATCCTCGGCCTCCTGCACCTGGGCGACAGCCACACGGACCGGCTCCCTCTGGAGTGGATCCCCTTCTTCGAGGGGCTCGGCGCCAGCATCGGCGTGGCGCTCCACGCCAAGCAGGCCGAGGACGCGCTGCGCGAGAGCAAGGTCATGCGCGATATCACCGAGGCAGCCGCGCATGTGGGAAGTACACGGCACGACCTCACCACGGGGCACGCGACCTGGTCTCCCGAGATGTACCGGCTCTTCGCCATCGCGCCCGAGGAGTTCACCGGCGACACGATGACGATCTTCGAGAAGCGCGTTCATCCGGGCGACCTTGCGAGACTGAGGGGGGAGGTCGCCGCCGTTCGCGCGACTGGTCGGGCCGGCCCCGTCGAGTTCCGCCTGGTCTGGCCGGACGGGAGCGAGCACGTCCTGCACGGTGAGGCGGTCACCGAGTGCGACGCCGCCGGCACGCAGACCGCCATCACCGGCTACTACCAGGACGTCACGGAGCAGCGCCGCGCCGAGGACGAGATCAAGCAGCTCAACGAGCGGCTCTCGTACCGCCTCGTGGACCGCATCGCGCAGCTCGACATGGCCAACCAGGAGCTCGAGTCCTACGCCGTCTCCCACGACGTGCGCACCCCGCTGCGCGCCATCGACGGCTTCAGCGAGACGGTGCTGCAGGACGAAGCCGACAAGCTCAGCCCGCAGTCTGTCGAGGACCTGGGCCGCGTGCGCGCCGCGGCGCAGGAGATGGCGCGCCTGATGGACGATCTGCTCGGCTTCTCCAAGGTGACCCACCGCGACCTGTTGCGCCGCCGCGTGGACGTGAGCGCGCTCGCGGCCGAGGTCGCCACCGAGCTCGCCGACGACGACGCCCCGCGGCGGGTGCAGGTGAGCATCGAGCCGGACCTCGCCGCCGACGCCGACCCCACGCTGCTGCGCATGATCTTGCGCGAGCTGCTCGGCAACGCCTGGAAGTTCACCTCCCACCATGACAGTGCGCACGTCGAGGTGGGCGCGCTGCAGGCCGGCGGCGAGCTCGAGTTCTACGTGCGCGACGACGGCGCCGGCTTCGACGAGCAGTACGCGCAGCACCTCTTCGGCCTCTTCCAGCGCATGCACCCGCGCGGCGAGTTCCCCGGCGACGGCGTCGGCCTTGCCACCGTGCAGCGCCTCGTCCGCCGGCACGGCGGCCGCGTGTGGGCCGAGGCCGCGGTGGAGAAGGGCGCGACCGTCTACTTCACGCTGCCGGCGCCGGCCGCAGGCGACTGAGCTTCGTCGCGGCGACCTCTGTAGAGCGGCGTACTAGCATTACGCAGGCCGGGGGAGTACGGTCCGCAGACACCGCTCCCCCACGAGGTCACGCCTGCGTGAGCCAAGACCCGGAGACACCCGCACTACCCTCAGCCGAGGATGCCGCCGCCGCCCTGCGCCGCCGCGAGAGCGAGCTGCGGGCGCTGGTGGACACCATCCCCGATATCGTCTTCCAGATCGACCGCGACTACCGCCTCGTCGCCGCCAACGAGCACTTCATGCAGGCGGCGGCCGCCTCGCAGGGCAAGCCGATCGCCCTGGGCGAGACGGTGCTGACTGCCAAGTATCCCGAGGAGCTCACGCGCAGATGGCGCGAGTACTACGAGCGCGCCTTCGCGGGCGAGTCGTTCGCCGCGGAGACCTCCGCCCCGAGAGCGGACGGGACGCACCACCTCGAGAACTACCTCGGCCCGGTGCGCGGAGCCGATGGCGAGGTCGCCGGAGTCGTCGTCACCTCGCGCGACATCACGGAGCACCGGCGCCTTCAGAACGAGCTTGACGACGAACGCCAGCGCTACAAGCTGCTCGTGGAGCACAGCAGCGAGGCGATCCTGCAGTTCGAGCTGGACGGCGGGCTGCTCACCGCGAACCCCGCCGCCTGCCTGTTGTTCGGCTGCTCTCAGGACAGGCTGCGCGAGATCGGGCGGGACGGCCTCCTCGACCCCTCGGAGTGCCGGTTCCAGGAGGCCCTCGCCGTCAGGGATCTGACCGGCCACCATTCCGGCGTGTTCAGCTTCGTCCGCGCCGACGGCAC
>CAIWHY010000273.1 GCA_903912585.1 uncultured Thermoleophilia bacterium
CCGTCCACGCTGGTGCGCACGCCCATCGATCCGCTTCTCGGCCTCTGCGACTACCAGGCGCGCGACGTGGTCGCGGCCGCCGGGATCGACCCAGCCGCGACCACGCCGGCCGGCAAGCCCGTGCGGCAGGAGCTGGGCGCCGTCGTGCGCAAGCTCTGGCGCCTCTATCACCAGCGTGACGCGACGCTCGCCGAGATCAACCCGCTCGTGCTCACGAAACAAGGCGACATCGTCTGCCTCGACAGCAAGGTGACGATCGACGACAACGCGCTCTACCGCCAGGCCGACCTCGGGGGCGACACCGCAGAGGACGAACGCGAGGGCAAGGCCCGCGAGGCAGGGCTCGCCTTTGTCGCGCTCGACGGCGACATCGGCGTGCTCGGCAACGGCGCCGGGCTCGTGATGAGCACCATCGACCAGATCGCCGACGCCGGCGGCAGCGCCGCCGACTTCTGCGACATCGGCGGCGGCGCCCGCGCCGACGTGGTCGCCGCGGCGCTCGACGTGATCCTCTCGGCCGGCACGGCGCGCGCGCTGCTGGTCAGCATCTTCGGCGGCATCACGCGCTGCGACGAAGTGGCGCGCGGGCTGATCGGCGTGTTCGGCACGGCCGACCTGAGCGTGCCCGTCGTCGTGCGCCTCGACGGCAACGCCGCCGAGGCCGGCCGCGAGGTGCTCGCCGAGGCCGCGCTCGACGGCCTCACCGTCGCGCCGAGCGCCGAGGAGGCCGTGCGCCTGGTCGTGGCGGCCGCGAGGGCTTCGGCTCACGCCGCGGCCGGCGGGCAGGCTGCCGGCGCGGAGGTGCGCTGATGGCCATCCTCGTCGACGAGACCAGCCGCGTGCTGGTCCAGGGCATCACCGGCCGCGAGGGCACGTTCCACGCCGGCCGCATGCGCGGCGCGGGCACCAACGTGGTCGCGGGCACGTCGCCCGGCAAGGGTGGCCAGGAGGTCGACGGCGTGCCCGTCTTCGACAGTGTGGCGGCGGCCGTCCGCGAGACCGCGGCCGACGTCGCGGTCCTCTTCGTGCCGGCGCGCTTCGCCCGCGACGCGATGCTCGAAGCCGCCGATGCAAGCGTGCGCCTGATCGTGTGCGTCACCGAGGGCATCCCCGCCCGCGACATGGCAGAGGTCACGGCTCATCTGGCGCGCCGCGGCAGCCTGCTGGTGGGTCCCAACGGCCCCGGGCTCATCACGCCGGGCCGCTGCAGCGCCGGGATCATGCCGGCCGCCGTCTTCCTGCCCGGCAGCGTCGGCCTCGTCTCGCGCTCCGGCACCCTCACCTACGAGGTCGTCAACGAGCTCACGCTGGCCGGCATCGGCCAGTCGACCGTGGTCGGGATGGGCGGCGACCCGCTGCACGGGCTCGGCTTCCTCGAGTGCCTGGAACGGTACGAGGCGGACGCAGAGACGGAGTCGGTCGTGCTGATCGGCGAGATCGGCGGCGACGACGAAGAGCGCGCCGCCGCCTATGCGCACGAGAAGATGACGAAGCCGGTGGTAGCCTACATCGCGGGCTTCGGCGCTCCGCCGGGCAAGCGCATGGGCCACGCCGGAGCGATCGTGGACGGCTCGTCCGGCACGGCCGCCGACAAGAAGGCCGCCCTCGAGGCGGCCGGGATCCCGGTGGCTTCCGCCCCGGCCGATGTCGTACCGCTGCTCGGGCGGCATCTCGAAAGGAGGCGGTCGCAGTGACGCAGGTCGTGATAGGCGACGCTCCGCTCACCATCGACGACGTCGTCGCCGTGGCGCGCGGCGGAGCCGACGTGAGCCTCGGCGCGGCGGCGCGCGAGCGCATCGAGCGCGCCCACGAGGTGATCGCCAAGGTCGTGGCCGAAGAGCAGGTCGCCTACGGCGTGACCACCGGCTTCGGCCAGCTCGCGACCACGCACATCCCTGCCGACAAGGTCCACGAACTCCAGGAGAACCTGGTGCGCAGCCACGCCGTCGGCGTGGGCGTGCCGCTCTCGCGCGAGGTGGTGCGCGCCGGCATGACGATCCGCCTCAACACGATGGCGCGCGGCCACTCCGGCGTGCGCGTCTCGGTCGCCGAGTTCGTCGCCGCGATGCTCAACGCCGACCTCGTGCCGTGGGTGCCGTCGCGCGGCTCGCTGGGCGCCTCCGGCGACCTCGCCCCGTCGGCCCACCTCGTGCTCGCGATGATGGGCGAGGGCGAGCTGCTCGGGCTGGACGGCGGGCGCGAGCCGGCCGGGCCTGCCCTGCAGGCCGCGGGGCTCGCGCCCCTCTCGCTCGAAGCCAAAGAGGGCCTCTCGCTCCTCAACGGCACGCAGTTCATGGCCGCCATCGGCTGCTTCGCCGTCGTCGACGGCGAAGCGCTGCTCGACTCCGCCGACCTGATCGGCGCGATGAGCCTCGAGGGACTGCGCGCCTCCGTCGGCCCGTTCGAGGAGCGCATCCAGCTCCTGCGTCCGATCCCGGGGCAGCTGCACACCGCCGCACAGGTGCGCCGCGCCACCGCCGGCAGCGCGATCATGCTCAGCCACCTCAACTGCGACAAGGTGCAGGACGCCTACTCGCTGCGCTGCATCCCGCAGGTGCACGGCGCCTGCCGCGACGCGCTGCGCTGGCTGCGCGAGGTTATCACCGTGGAGGTCGACGCGGTCACCGACAACCCGCTCGTCTTCCCCGACACGGGCGAGATCATCTCGGCCGGGAACTTCCACGGCGAGCCGCTCGCCCTGGCGCTCGACCTCGCGGCGATGAGCGTCTCGGAGATCGCCAACATCAGCGAGCGCCGCACCTTCCGCATGCTCACCTCGTCGCTCTCCGAGCTGCCGCCGTTCCTCACCACCGACAGCGGCCTCAACAACGGCTACATGATCGTCCAGTACACCGCCGCGGCGCTGGTGGCCGAGAACAAGATCCTCTGCCACCCGGCGAGCGTCGACTCCATCCCCTCGTCCGGCGACCAGGAGGACCACGTGAGCCTCGGCATGACCTCGGCGCTCAAGTTCGAGGACGTACTGCGCAACGCCCAGACCGTGCTCGGCATCGAGGCGCTCTGCGCGGCGCAGGCGATCGACCTGCTGGCGCCGCTTCAGCCGGGCGTCGGCACCAAGCAGGGCTACGACGTGGTGCGTGGCTTCACGCCGCGCCTCGACCGCGACCGCTACCTGGCGCCGGAGATCGAGGCGTCGGCGCGCGCCGTCAAGGCCGGCCAGTTCGCCGCCATCGTGCACGCCGGGAGGGACGACTGATGGCCGGCGTGCCTGCGGCGGGAGGCGGCCAGACCCCCCCGACCTGCGACCTGCTGGTGCGCGGGATCGGCGAGCTCGTCACGATGAGCTCGCGCGCGGACCTCGGCGTGGTGCGCGACGCCGCGGTCGCCGCGCGCGACGGCCGCATCGTGTGGGCCGGCCCGGAGGCCGAGCTCGATGCAGTCGTGACGACGAGCGCCGAGGCGCTC
>CAIWHY010000274.1 GCA_903912585.1 uncultured Thermoleophilia bacterium
CGCGCGCCGGCAGGCCTGCGCCCGGGCCTGGGGCCGACAGCGTGGCAGTCGCCGAGGGTCCTTCGGCGGCGGCGAACGTGGAGCGAGCCGTGACGGCGCTCGGAGGGATGAGCGCGTTCGTCAAGCGCGGCGACGTCGTCGTGATCAAGCCGAACATCGTCCATGCCTTGCCGCCCCAGTATGCGGTGACGACCGACCCGACCGTGGTGGCGACGCTCGTACGCCTCGCCTTGGCGGCGGGAGCCAAACAGGTGCTCGTGATGGACAACCCCGCCGGGGGGCTTTCGCAGAACACCTACGCGGCCTCCGGGATCGCCGCCGCCGTGGCCGCCGCCGGCGGCACGATGGAGATCATGAGCGACTCGGAGTACAAGGACTACGTGATCCCCGGGCATCTGCTCAAGGTCCATCCCATCTACCAGGCGATCGCCGACGCCGACGTGCTCATCAACGTGCCGATCGCCAAGCAGCACGGCTCCACCGGCCTCACCTTGGCGGGCAAGAACATGATGGGCGCCACCAGCGACCGCGGCCGCATGCACCGGATGGGCCTGAGCCAGAGCATCGCGGAGCTCAACGCGGCGCTGCGACCCGACCTCTCGGTGATCGACGCGATGCGGATCCTCGTGCGCAACGGCCCCTCGGGCGGCAGCATGCTGGACGTCAACGTCAAGGACACGATCATCGCGGCGGCGGACTGGGTCGCAGCCGACGCCTACGCTACTCGCCTCTTCGGCAAGACGCCCGCCGAGGTGCCCTACATCAAGGCCGCGGCGGACATGGGCCTCGGCAGCATGGACCTGCCGGCGACGAGGATCCGCAATGTCTGAGACCGAGCCGGCGACCGGCGGACCGGCGGAGGAAGGGATGTCCGCAGCGGAAGGCGCGTCCGCAGCGGAAGGCGGACCCGCAGCCCAGGATGGATCAGCAGCGGAAGCCGGACCGGCAGCGCCGGCGGCGCGGCGCAGCCCGGGCGGCTGGAAAGCCGCCCGCTGGACACGCCGCGCCGTCCAGATCGCGTTCTTCGTCTTCTTCGTCTACCTGCTCTTCGCGGCGCTGCAGCGTCGCGCCGCGTTCCCCTACGCCGACTTCTTCTTCCGCTTCGATCCGCTGGCGGCGTTCGCGCCCATGGTGGCCGCCCGTCACTGGATCGGGCATCTGGCGCCGGCGCTCATCACCGTCGCTCTCGCGGTCGTGGTCGGGCGCGTGTGGTGCGGCTGGGTCTGCCCGATGGGGACGCTGCTGGGCTGGTTCCGCTTCCGCTCGGCGCGCCGGCTGAGCAAGCTGGTGCCGGCGCGCCTGCGCGTCGTCAAGTACGTCCTGCTCGTGGCCGTGGTCGTCATGGCGGCGCTCACGAGCATGACGCTGCTCGTCCTCGACCCGATCTCCTTGCTCACGCGCACGGCCACGACCTCACTGATCCCCGGGTTCGACTTCGTGGTGACGTCCGCCGAGTCGTGGCTCAACGGCTGGGGGCCGGGAAGCAGCGCCGTCTCCTGGTTCGAGGCGCACTTCCGCGGCAACGTGCTGCCCGTGTACCAGCCGCACTACGCGCAGGCGGTCGCGCTGTTCGTGCTGTTCCTGGCGATCGTCCTCCTCAACGCCTTCGCCGACCGCTTCTGGTGCCGCTACCTGTGCCCGCTCGGCGCGCTGCTCGGTCTCTTCGCCAAGGTGCAGGTGCTGCGCCCGGTCGTCGGCGACGGCTGCGACCGCTGCGCCGCCTGCGCGCGCGCCTGCCGCGTGGATGCGATCGAGGTGGAGCCGCGCCAGACGACGGCAGCGACCGCCGGCCCCGGCGCACGCGTCGTCACCTCCGAGTGCACGATGTGCCTCGACTGCCTCGTCGCCTGCCCGGAGCGCGAGGCGATGAGCTTCGGCCTCGCGCTCCGCCCCGGCCCCTGGACGACCTACGACCCGAGCCGCCGGCAGTTCGTCGCCGCGGCGGCAGCCGGCGCCGGCGCCGTGGCGCTGCTCGGCACCGGCGTTTGGCGCGGGCCGGTCAATCCGGGGCTCATCCGCCCGCCCGGCGCCCAGGACGAGGGCGCCTTCCTCTCGCACTGCCTGCGCTGCAGCGAGTGCATGAAGGTCTGCCCCACGTCCGGGCTGCAGCCCTCGCTCGGACAGGGCGGTCTCGAAGCACTGTGGACGCCGGTGCTGGCTTCCCGTCTCGGCTACTGCGACTTCTCGTGCACGGCCTGCGGCCACGTCTGCCCCTCGGGCGCCATCCCCAAGCTCGCGCTCGAGAAGAAGCGCAAGCAGGTGATCGGCCTCGCCGTCATCGACCGCAACCGCTGCCTGCCTTGGGCCCTGGACACGCCCTGCGCCGTGTGCCAGGAGATGTGCCCGATCCCCAACAAGGCCATCATCCTCACCGGCGAACACCTGATCACGCGTGCGGACGGCACCCAGGATTACCTCGCACGCCCCAAGGTCATCGCCACGCGCTGCATCGGCTGCGGCATCTGCGAGAACAAGTGCCCCGTGGCCGGCACCGCGGCGATCGTCGTGCAGCCCACCAACCCGGCGCTAGCCTCCGGCAGCGGCCTCGGCGGGGGCACGCCGCAAGGCTGAGCAGAGAGCACGCCGCACGGCCGCCCCGCAGGCTCGCCGCACGGCCCGACGCCGCCGGGCGCCGGTGAGGCGCAGGTATACTCGGTAGATGACCAAGCAGAAGCTCGCCGATCTCCGCGCCGCCCCACTCTTCGCCCACCTCGACGACGGGCAACTCGAGCGTTTCGCCGCGCTGGCGACGCCGGTCGAGTTCCCGGCCGAGAGCACGATCTTCCTGCAGGGGGACGCGGCCGAAGCCTTCTTCCTGCTCTCCGCCGGCCGCGTCAAGGTGTTCAAGATGCTGCGCGACGGGCGCACGGCCACGGTGCGCCACGTCGAGACCGGGCAGACCTTCGCCGAGGCGGCGCTGTTCCACGAGACCTACCCGTCCAGCACCGAGACGATGGCCGAGTCCCGCCTTTACCGCTTCGACAAGCGCAAGGTCCTCGATCTGCTGCTCGCCGAGCCCCAGCTCTCGGTGAACCTGCTGGCGGCGATGGCCCACCTGCTGGGGCTGCTCAACCGCCGCGTCGAGGAGCTCCTGCTGCCGGTGCCGGCGCGCCTGGCGCGCTACCTGCTGGCGCTCGCCGACGTGCAGCTCGACGCGCCGGCCGGCGGTGCGGCAGCGGCCGGCTCCTCAGGAGCGGCCGCCGCCTCGGCCGGGCCGGCCGGCGAAGCCCCGCCGGCCCCGCGCGTCGTGCGGCTGCCGACGACCAAGCGCGAGCTTGCCGCGCGCCTCGGGACCGTGCCCGAGACCCTCAGCCGCACGTTCGACCGTCTCAAGCGCGGCGGCGTGCTGCGCATGAGCGGCGACCACGAGCTCATCGAGATCCTCGACTTCCGTAAGCTCCACCGGTTGGCGCAGGAGTAGATGGCGTGAGCGGGGAGCGCCGTCTCGAGATGGCCGTCCCCCACGACCTGCAGATCGCGCTACACGACGACCCCGCGGCGGAGGCAGCGTTCGAGAAGCTGCCGTACTCGCACCAGCGCGAGTACATCGACTGGATCCTCGAGGCGCGCCTCCTGCGCACTTGCTCCGCGCCCGCCGATGCCCTACCTCCTCTTGACGCACGTCAAGGATGCGCAGCGCGCGCCCGGGTACCCTTAGCACTGCGACTGTAGAAACAACCCCGGGCGGCAGCGCGCGCCGCGCCTCCGCCGCCCGCCCCCTGAGAAAGCGAGTCCCCAATGCCACTGCGCAGCATCGTGCACATCGACGAGGAGCTCTGCAACGGGTGCGGCCTCTGCGTCACTCCCTGCGCCGAGGGCGCCATCGAGATCGTCGACGGCAAGGCCAAGGTCATGAAGGAAGAACTGTGCGACGGCGCCGGCTTCTGCCTCGCCGTCTGTCCGGAAGGAGCACTCACGGTGGAGAAACGCGAAGCCCCCGAGTTCGACGAAGACGCGGCCGCCGAGAAAGTCGCCGAAAAGCTGGCCGCACACGTGGCCATCAAGCAGCACTGCTTCAACTGCGGCCGCAGCGAGATGGACGCCGTGCTGTTCCCCGCGCGCAACAAGGGCGAGAGCACGTGGGTGTGCGTCAAGTGCCTGCCCGCGCTCATCCACGGCTGAGCCATCTGAGATCGTCCGAACGGCGCCACGGCGCCTCGAAGCTCACAAAACTCCCAGGAGGGATACATGGCAGACAGCTATCACGAATCCGTACACACGATGCTCAAAGAGTCCCGAGAGGCCGGCGAGAGCACCTCGTTCGACCGCATGGACGCGATGGGCACGCGCTGCAAGTTCTGCGAGCAGGGCATCCGCTGCTCGCTGTGCTCGCAGGGCCCCTGCCGCATCACCGAGAAGGCGCGGCGCGGCGTCTGCGGCATCGACGCCGACGGCATGGCGATGCGCAACTTCCTGCTGCAGAACACGATGGGCACCGCCACCTACACCTATCACGCGGTGGAAGTCATGAAGACCCTCGCGCAGGCTACGCCGGGCGGCACCTACGAGATCAAGGACTGGGGCAAGCTCGAGTTGCTCGCGGGCGTCGTCGGCGAGGCCGCGGAGCCGCGCGACACGCTGCCGAGGCGCGTCGCCGACGCGATCCTCGCGGAGTTCAACCGCGACCACAAAAGCCCGTCGCCGTTCGTCGAGAAGATGGCCCCGGCCAAGCGCGTCGCAAAGTGGAAGGAGCTCGGCATCCTGCCGGGCGGCGTGCTTCACGAGAACATGTTCGCCACCTCCAGTTGCCTCACCAACGTCGACGGCAGCTACGTGAGCCTCGCCCTCAAGGGTCTGCGCCTCGGCATCGCCACCGCCTACGGCGCCCAGATCCCGCTCGAGCTCGCGCAGGATGCGCTCTGGGGCACCCCGGCGCCGCACCCGATCAAGGTCGACCTCGGCATCATCGATCCCGAGTACGTGAACATCGCCGTGAACGGCCACGAGCCGATGATCGGCGCCGCCCTGATCGACGCCGCTCATGAGGCCGCCGCACAAGACAAGGCCAAGGCCGCCGGCGCCAAGGGCCTGCGCATCGTCGGCTCCATCGAGACCGGCCAGGAGCTCGTCCAGCGCTTCGCGGTCGACGACGTCTTCGTCGGTCTCACCGGCAACTGGCTCTCGGAGGAGCTCGCGGTCGCGACCGGCGGCCTCGACGTCTTCGCCGCCGACATGAACTGCGTCGTGCCGACCCTCGGCGCCACCTGCGCCGCCCACGGCACGCTCCTCGTCCCGGTCAGCGACCTCGTCGGCGTCGACGGCGCCGAGACGCCGATCGTGTTCGACGCGGCCAAGGCCGGCGAGCAGGCAGGTCAGCTCATCGACCTCGCCGTCGCCAACTACCCCAAGCGCCGGGCGCTCGGCCAGGAGACGCCCGAGCTGCGCACCGGCGACGCCGTCGCCGGCTTCAGCACCGAGAGCATCCTCGGCGCCCTCGGCGGCAGCCTCGACCCGCTGCTCGACGTGATCAAGAACGGCACGCTCAAGGGCGTCTGCGGCCTCGTGAGCTGCACCACGCTGCGCGACGGCGACCAGGACAGCCACACCGTCGCCATCGCCAAGGAGCTCATCAAGAACGACGTGCTCGTGCTGGCGATGGGCTGCGGCAACGCCGGCCTGCAGGTCGCCGGCCTCGAGACCGCCGAGGCCAAGAAGTACGCCGGCCCCGGCCTCACCGCCGTCTGCGAACTGCTCGGCATCCCGCCGGTGCTCAGCTTCGGCACCTGCACCGACACCGGCCGCATCCTGCTGCTGGTGGGCGCCATCGCCGACGCCCTCGGCGTCGACACCTGCGACCTGCCGGTGGTCGCCACCGCTCCCGAGTACATGGAGCAGAAGGCCACCATCGACGCCATGGCGGCGCTGGCCTTCGGCCTCTACACGCACGTGAACCCGGTGCCGTTCGTGACCGGCGCGCCGAACCTGGTCAAGCTCGTGACCGAGGACCTGCCGGGCGTCACCGGCGGCAAGCTGGCGGTCCAGACCGACGCCAAGGAAGCGGTCGCGGCCATGCTGGCCTGGATCGATCAGAAGAGGGCCGGCCTGGGGATCTGAGCGCGTCGAGCGCGAAGCTCCGGCCGCGCGGCCGGAGCGCGCCGGGATCAAGGGACGAAAAGGGCGGGGCGGCCGGACGTGGCCGCCCCGCCCTCTGCCGTTTGGTGCTAGAGATTCTCCGTGGCCGCGGCGGCGGAGGCCGGTACGTCGGCGACCGGGGCGTCGCCGACAACGGCAAGCGCGGCGGTGACGGCCGGGCCGGCAGTGGCGGCGACCGGCGTCGCCTGGGCAGCCAGCAGCTTCGGCTGCTCGGCCGCAGGCGCCGGCTCCTCGACCGTCACGTCGGAGTGAAGTTCGCTGATGCCCGACTTGAACTCACGGATGCCGGCACCCAGCCCCTTGCCAAGTTCCGGCAGGCGCTTGGCGCCGAAGAAGATCACCACGATCACGAGGACGACCAGGATGTGCATGGGGCTCAAGAGGCCTTCGAACATTCGTGTACCTCCGGATCAGGCGGGTGGGATGTGCCGAGGCCCCATACTGGGCGCTCGGCGGCGGGGCGTCAAACGATTGGGCCGCTCAGCGCCGCGGCGCCGCGGTCAACCGCGGCGCCGTCCTCATGCGGCTGCCGAACGTGCCCAGCGACTCGCCCCAATAGACGGCGATGCGCGGCATGGCAAAGCGCCCGTGCGGCGTGGCGCGCCCGTAGCGGATGGACGTAGCGCCGAAGTAGCCGGCCGCACGCACGGCGCGCATCACGCGGCTGTCGTAGATGCCGCCCGGGTAGCAGAGGAAGTCGACCGGTACGTGGAAGCGGTGCTTGAGGATGCGCTTGGACTCGACGAGTTGGTAACGCAGCTGGGACGACGACAGGTGAGTGAGCAGCGGATGGGTGAGCGTGTGCGAGTCCACCTCCCAGCCCCAGGCGATCATCCGCCGGATCATCGCCCCCGACAGCGGCGTGCCGCTGTGGACGACGAGGTTGAGCACGGCGGGGTAGTGATAGCGATGCAGCAGGTGCGCGGCGTTGGCGTACTGATCGAGGTAGCCGTCGTCGAAGCTGAGCACGACCGGCCGGCGGGGGAGCTTGGCGCGCCCGGTCCAGGCATCCCACACCTGCCCGAGCGTGACCGGGTGGTAGCCGTAGCGATGCAGGTACGAGAGCTGGCTCGCGAACTGCGACGTGCCCACGTACATCAGGTAGTAGCCCGCCTTGTACGACTGCACGTGGTGATACACGAGGATCGGCACCGCCTGCGGGTGCTTGACGAAGGCTCGCGGGGACGACGCCGTCGCGGCGGCAGAGGGCGCTCGCGTGGCGGCCAGCGCGCCGCAGGTCGCGAGCAGGAGTGCGAAGCAGGTGACGGCGAGCCGCAGGCGGCGTCGCGGGGTCGGGGGGTGGGGGCCGGAGAGCACGAGCATGACTGGATTTTACCACGTCGCGAAGCCGGTCTCGCCCGTGTGCGCACTGCCGCCGCGAGGCGCGAGACCGGGCGGCTGGCCCTTGACAAGGACAGACTTTGCCGTGAATCACCACAAATACGATTGCCTTTGGAAACGAAACGTGTAGAATGCCGCGAATCGGAAGGCGATTCCGATGCGAAATCGTCCTTGGACACGGCGACGGACCCTTGGATCCGCTTCAGGCGGATGCAGGCGCCGGACACCGACTCCGGGGGAGTGCAGGCGAGGGCGGGGCTCCTACGAGCTCCGCCCTCGTCGTATTCTGAGGAGGCTCTCGGACACTCCGCCCTCGTCCCCTTCAGCCTGCGCTCGCGCGGAGCCCACCCTCGTCCAGTCTTCTTGCGGGGCGAAGCGCCGCTCCGGCGCCTCAGAGGTCGAGCAGCTCGAAGCCAGTCGACTGGTCTTCGCGTCGCGTCGCCGTCGAGCCGACGAGCTCGATGACCACCACCTCGCCGACCACCCAGGTGCGCACGCCGTTGCGGATGCACCCCGTAGTCACCGCGGTGTCCCGGCCGAACGAGGCGTGCAGGTGCAGCACTGGCCGGCCGGCTTCGTCGGGGAACAGCGTGCCGGCGCCGACCATCTCGTGCACGTCGTGCAGGACGCGCTCCATCGGCACGATGTCGGCGGCGCGCCCGTCTTCCGGGCCGACGACGATGCGGCTGCCGCCGTCGGCGCCGCCGAGCAGGAGCACGGCGGCGCGGGTGACGCCTTCGGCGCGCGCCGCCTCCTCGATGCACTCGTGGACGACGTCGCCGTCCTCGAGCCGGATGATGAGAGCGCGCCCGAGGCTCGCGGTGCTGTACTTCATGGTCGACCTCCTGTCGCTGCCCGCATCTTACGCCGTCCGGACCCGGGCGGCGGAGCCGGGGCCAAGCGAGTGAGGCCGGCGGAGCCGGCGGCCGGCGGGTGAGGCCGGCGGCCCGGCCGTCCGTCAACCTTGCTACACTCGCAAGGTGCCTTCCCTCCCCCGCTCACACGACGCCTCCCCGCCAGCGCCTGCCGGTGTCCCGACCGCCGCGCGCGCCGTCCTGCGCAACGTGTTCGGGTTCCACGAATACCGCCCCGACCAGGAGGAGGTCGTCGACCACCTGGTCGCCGGCGGCGACGCGTTCGTGCTCATGCCCACCGGCGGCGGCAAGTCGCTCTGCTACCAGATACCGTCCATGGTGCGCCCCGGCACCGGCATCATCGTGTCGCCGCTCATCTCGCTGATGAAGGACCAGGTCGACGCCCTGCGGGCGGCCGGCGTGAGCGCCGCCGCCTACAACTCGTCGCTCGACGCAGGCGAGGCCCGCGGCATCCTCCGCGATCTGCACCAGGGCGCGCTCGACCTGCTGTACGTTGCACCGGAGACGCTCATGACCGCGTCGTTCCTCGAGCGCCTCCAGGAGATCGCCCGCGACGACGGCGCGAGCGGAGCTTCCGGCGGCTCCGACTCCAGCGGCGGCGGTGCTTCCGGCGGCGGCTCCGGCGGCGGCTCCGGCGGCTCCGGCGGCGGCGCTTCCGGCGGCATCGCTTTGTTCGCCATCGACGAGGCGCACTGCGTCAGCCAGTGGGGCCACGACTTCCGCCCCGAGTACGTGCAGCTGGGTCAGCTGCGCGGCCTGTTCCCCGGCGTGCCCCTGATGGCCTGCACCGCCACCGCCGACCCGCAGACGCGCGAGGACGTGCGCGAGCGGCTCGGCCTGGCCGGCTCGCCGCTCTTCGTCACCGGCTTCGACCGGCCCAACATCCGCTACACGGTGGTGGACAAGCGCGAGCCCATCCACCAGCTCAAGGCCTTCCTCGCCGGCCGGCCGGGCGACGCCGGCATCGTCTACTGCCTCAGCCGCAAGCGCACCGAAGAAGTGGCCGGCAAGCTCGTCGCGGCCGGCGTGCCGGCCGCGGCCTACCACGCCGGCCTCGCCCCGGAGGAGCGCAAGCGCGTCCAGGACGCCTTCGCGCGCGACGACATCCAGGTGGTCGCCGCCACGGTCGCCTTCGGCATGGGCATCGACAAGAGCAACGTGCGCTTCGTCGTGCACTACGACCTGCCGAAGTCGGTGGAGAGCTACTACCAGGAGACCGGCCGCTCGGGGCGCGACGGCCTTCCCGCCGAGGCCCTGCTGCTGTTCGGCCTCGGCGACGCCGCCGTCGTGCGCTCGCTCGTGGAGGGCGTCGGGCGCTTCGGCGCCGCGGATCCGGAGTACCGGCGCGACCCTGAGCAGGTGCGCATCGAGCTGCACAAGCTCAACAGCATGGTCGGCTACGCCGAGGGGCTCACCTGCCGGCGCGAGGCGCTGCTCGGCTACTTCGGCGAGCCGTACCCGGCGCCGTGCGGCAACTGCGACATCTGCCTCGAGCCTCCCGCGACCTACGACGCCACCGAACACGCGCAGATGGCCCTCAGCTGCGTCTACCGGCTCAACCAGAGCTACGGCATCGCCTACGTCATCGACGTGCTGCGCGGCGTCGAGAACGAGAAGATCCTCGGCCGCGGCCACGACCAGCTGAGCACCTTCGGCATCGGCGCCGACGTCGGCCGCGATCACTGGCAGAGCCTCTTCCGCCAGCTCATCCACCGCGGCTTCCTCACGCAGGACATCGCGCGGTTCTCGGTGCTGCGGCTCACGGACGCGGCGCGGCCGCTGCTGCGCGGCGAGCACACGCTGGTGCTGGCCGTGCCGCGCACGCGCGTACCGACCAAGAAACAGCGGAAGGCGGCGGACCGCAGCGCCCGCGCCACCGCACTCGCCGGCCTCGAGGTCGACGAGGAGCTGTTCGAGCGGCTCCGCACCCTGCGCAAGCAGCTTGCCGACGAGCAGCGCGTGCCCGCCTACGTGGTGTTCAGCGACGCCACCCTGGCCGAGATGGCGGCGCGCAAGCCGGCCACGGAGGAGGCGCTGCTCGAGGTGAGCGGCGTCGGCCAGTCAAAGCTGCAGCGCTACGGCGAGGCGTTCCTCGCGGTGATCGCGGGCTCCGACGAAGGCTTGCTCGCGCCAGGCACGCTCGCCTGACGCACGAGCAGCCGTCGGCCTGCCGTGAAACCGCAAGAGCTGGTCTGGTCCGGGCTTTTCAGCGCGAGGGCTTTCGCAGTCTGCAGAAACCCGCTCTCCGTGCTCGGTGATAGGGTCTCCTGCAGAATGCGGCAGCTGCGCGGGAGATGTTCTCCTGTCTGCCGACTCCCAGTGGGGCGCGGCCGCGGTCAGTACAACCGGGTGGAGCACGCATGCGTGTCGTCGAGTCATCGGACATGCGCTGTTCACGGCTGCAAGGGTCGGCGCCGAACAAGCTCCCGGCTCGGCCGTGATCCTTGCGCCGCTCGCCGTCATCCCCGACGCACAGGGGCGCGGCGTGGGCGGTCTTCTCCTGCGCACCGGCATGCGCTTGCTCCGCGATCGCGGGATCCGACTCGTGTTTCTCGCTGGGCATCCCGGTTACTACCTCCGGCACGGCTTCGTGCCGGCACGCGCTCACGGATTCACACCGCCGTTCCCGGTGACGCCCGAAGAGGCGTGGATGGTGCGACCGCTCGAAGCGGATGCGCCAGGTGGCACGGGCGGGGACGTGAGGTGCGCCGACGCCATGAACAAGGCCGAGCACTGGCGAGAGTGACGGTCGCGCAACGCCGCGCGCTATCCTGATGCAAGCGCCTGAGCGCCGCTCATGCGCGACACGTCGGCTGTCGTGGGTCCGGGAGTGTGCGCGGAGCCGGATCGGAGCGTGAGCCTGTGGCCGTGACCGCGGTCATCTTCGACATGGACGGTCTCATGTTCGACACCGAGCGCCTCGCTCGCGACGCTTGGCGGCGCGCCATGGCCGAGCATGGCTATGCGCTCGACGATGACTTGTACCTCGCCGCCGTCGGCCTCACCCTGGAGGGCGCCTGCCGCGTCTTCGTGGACGCCTTCGGACCCGAGCTGCCGATAGACGACGTCGAGGCTGCGAAAGCCGGCTACCTGCGCGAGATGCTCGAGCCCGGCCCGCCGCTGAAGCACGGGCTTCTGGACCTCCTCGACGGCCTCGAGGCGCTGGGCCTGCCGAAGGCGGTGGCGAGCGCTACCGCACGTGCCGAGGTCGAGCGCCGGCTGGCCCGCGTCGACCTGCTCGCGCGATTCGGCGGCGTCGTGGGCGGCGACGAGGTCGCGCGGGGGAAGCCGGCGCCCGACCTCTTCCTGCTGGCCGGCGAGCGACTGGGCGCGAGCCCCGCCGGCTGCATCGTCTTCGAGGACTCCGAGGCGGGAGTGAAGGCGGCTGCGGCCGCAGGCATGGCGGTCGTGGTGGTGCCGGACCTCGTTGAGCCCTCGCCGTCGGTACGCGCCCTGGCCACGGCGGTTCTTCCCTCGTTGGCGGAGGCCCTGGAGGTCGTCGGTGCGTGGGGAGGAACGAAGGCGAGCTCATCATGACTCGCGCCCGCACGCCGATCGTGGTCCTCTCCACTGCCTGCCTACTCTGGTGCATCGCCGCCGGCTTGCTGCTCTGGTCCATACCGCTCGGTTCATCTGAGTCGCAGTCGGCGTCGGCGAAGGTGGTGGACGGGCAGACGATCGTCTCGTCAGGCCCCGTCGTGGCAGGCCCAGGGCAGTCGTTTGCCTCTGAGTCGGCATTGGGCCCGCTGCCCCTCATCGTTCCAGTCGTGCTGGCGGGCATCGCGACATGGTCGGCACTCAGGCGCCACAGGTGGGCCCTGATCAGCGCGACCGTCCTGCTCGCCTTCTTCACCTTCATCACCGGATTCTCGATCGGCCTGTTCTACCTGCCGGCCGCGGCCTCGCTCGTGGTGGCCTGCGTCGTCGCGCTGGCCGCACCAGACAGTCCGCCAGGCGCAGCGGGTAGATAAGCGGGACGTGCTCCCGACCGGCGCGTCGAGCAGACCAGCCCGAACGGTAGAATGAGGCCGAAGGCACGATGGGCCGGCGGCCCACGCGCGACACGTCAGACCGCCACGAAGGCGTGGTGTCCGGATGCAGCAAAGACCGATCTCCAGGCGCATGCTGTTCACCTTCGCGGGGGGAAGCGGGCACCTGGAGCCGCTCATCCCCCTCGCGCGCGCGGCAGAGGCGAAGCGCCACAGCGTCGCCTTCGCGGGCCGTCCCTGGATGGTCCCGCTTGTCGAAGCAGCCGGATTCCCCGCATTCGTCGCGGGGTCGGACGCCGGCCTCACGCCAGAGCGCCTGCCGCTGGCAGACGCTGATCTCGACCAGGACATGCGCGACGTCGGGAGCGGCTTCGGCGGTCGCATCGCGCGCGAGCGGGCGGCCGACATCCTCTCGCTGTGCGCCCAGTGGCGGCCCGACCTGCTCGTGTGCGAGGAGTTCGACTTCGGCGCGATGGTCGTCGCCGAGCGGCTTGGGCTGCCGCACGCGACCGTGCTCGTCAGCGCCACCGGCGCCTTCGTGCGCCCCGAGCTCGTGGCCGGACCACTGGACGAAGTCCGCGCCGAGCACGGCCTGCCGGGCGATCACAGCCTCGCGATGCTCGGCCGCTATCTCGTTCTGACGCCCTTCCCGCCGAGCCTGCGCGATCCCGCCTTCCCGCTGCCGACGACGGCACACCATCTGCGTCTGCTCACGCCCGCCGCCGGTCCGGAAGAAGCCGCTGCGCCGTGGTCGACGCCTCATGGCGGCGCGCCGACCGTGTACTTCACGCTCGGCACCGTCTACAACATGGAGTCCGGCGACCTGTTCCAGCGCATGCTGGCGGGACTCCGCGAACTTCCGATCGACCTCATCGTCACCGTGGGGCGAGACCTCGACCCGGACGAGCTGGGCCCGCAGCCGGCCAACGTCCACATCGAACGGTTCGTTCCCGAGGCGACGCTGTTGCCTCACTGCGACCTGGTCGTATCGCACGCCGGCTCGGGCAGCGTGCTGGGCGCCCTTGCGCATGGGCTGCCGATGGTGCTGCTCCCGATCGGCGCAGACCAACCGCTGAATGCGGCGCGCTGTCAGGCACTGGGAGTCGCGGAAGTGCTCGACGCCGTGGGCGCGACGCCGGAGATGGTGCGCGCGGCCGTGTCGCGCGTGCTTGCCGACGCCGGCTTTCGAGGTCGCGCCCAGCGCCTGCGCCACGAGATCGCCGCTCTGCCGGGGCCAGAGCACGCGGTCACGCTCCTCGAACGGCTCGCATCGAAGCGAGCGCCACTCCGCCCCGGAAGCACAGAGAGGAGAGCACGATGAGCAACGAACAGGTGGCGCATGAGACGCAAGGCGTCACGTCGCAGTTGCTTGCAACGGTCGACCTGGGCCCTGAGATCGAGGGCATGGCCGGGCGCCGACTGCGCATGCGTCTGGTGACCTTCGCGCCCGGAGGCGTCTTCGGCCCGCTCCACGACCACAAGGGCAGGCCCGGCACCGTCTACATCCTGCAGGGAACGATCACCGACCATCGCGATGGAGTCGCCACGGACTTCGGGCCCGGAGTGGGCTGGCCCGAGGACAGGAACACCACGCACTGGCTCGAGAACAGAGGAACGACTCCGGCGGTGGAGATCTCGGTCGACATCGTCAGGCAAGAATAAGCTCAGGCCCGAGATCCAACGCGGACGGAGCCCAGCCGCCGTGCCCTAGCAGCCCTCGCCGCTCGCGTAGGTGCTCCACTTGGCATCCACCCGCGCCTGCACGTCGGTTGCCTGCTCGGGCGACATGATGCGGAAGCGCGACTGCGCCTGCAGGTACTCCTTCACCGGCTTTCGCGTCCCCTTCTTCAGCGTCCCGGCGGACGCGCCCGTGAGCCGGAACTCACCCTTCTCCACCTCGTAGAGGTCCCAGTAGCCGGTCTCCACGGCGAGCTCGCCGATCTTGACGGTGTAGCGCGTGTCGTAGCCCCAGCCGGGCGGGCAGGGCGTGTGGATGTGGATGTACTTGACGCCCTTGAGCGAGATCGCCTTCCTGATCTTGTCGTAGAGGTCGAGCGGGTAGGCGGCCGAAGCCGTCGCCACGTAGTCGATGCCGTGGGCGGTCATGATGGCGGCCACGTCCTTCTTCTGCTGCATCTTGCCTTTGAGGGGGGTGTTGGCGGTGATCGCCCCCTGCGGCGTGGTGCCCGAGCGCTGCACGCCGGTGTTCATGTAGCCCTCGTTGTCGTAGCACAGGAAGAGGAAGTCGTCGCCGCGCTCGCAGGCGCCCGACAGCGACTGGATGCCGATGTCGGCGGTGCCGCCGTCACCAGCCCAGGCGACCACCTTGGTGTGCTCCCGGCCCTGCGCCTTCAACGCTTCGAGCACGCCGGTGGCGGCCGCGGCCGTGGAGGCGAAGGTCACGTTGAGGCTGGGCAGCTTGGTGGAGGCCACGGGGAACAGGCCCTGCAGCACCGTCAGGCAGCTGGGCGGGACGATGACGATGGTGTCGGGGCCCAGAGCCTTGAGGCCGATGCGGTACGCGATGCCGAGGCCGCAACCGGTGCAGGCGCGGTTGCCGGGATGGACGTACTCTTCCCTGGGCAGCGAGAGGATCGTGGTCCTGGCGGTCATGCTGGCTCCTAGAGTCGGATCCCGATCCAGCCGGGTCCCGGGATGCTGCCGGCGAGGCCGGAGCGGAGAGCGTCGGTGAGATCGACGGTCTTGATCTCCCGGCCGCCGATGCCGGCGACAAGGCCCTTGACGAACGGCGCCCTGCTCTTGTCCGGGAGGTGATCGTACAGAGCTGACTTGAGGTCCGAGCAGAGGGCGCCTTCGTAGCCGTACGACAGCGCCTTCTCCATGACGAACACGCCGCGCGCGCCCTGTAGCGCGGCCGCGACGGCGGCGTCCGGGAACGGCCGGTAGAGCCGCACCCCGAGCACGCCGACCTTGTGCCCTTCGGTGCGCAGCGCGTCGATGACGTCCCACAGCTGGTAGGTGAGCGACCCCATGGCCACGACGACGTACTCGGCATCGTCACAGCGGTACGGTTCCACGAGAGGCACTCCCCCGCGCCCGAAGAGCTCCTGGAAGGCGGCGTCGGTCTCCTCGACCACCTGCACGGCGTTCCGCAAGTCCTCCTGAAGCAGATAGCGGATCTCCATGTAGCCGTGGGCCATCTCGCCGTGGACGTCCATGCGGATCTCGGGCAGCGTCACGGTGTTGAGGTTGGCGGGAGCGTCCGGATCCAGCGCGTAGGACGGATGGAACGGCGGCAGGAACCGCGCCACCATCTCCTGCTCCGGGACCGCGAAGGGCATGTAGGTGTGCGAGAGGAGGTACCCGTCGTAGCACACCATCACCGGGATGCTGGTGGTCTCCGCCACGCGGAACGCCTTCAGGGTGTCGTCGATGATCTGCTGGTGGTCGCACGAGTAGATCTGGATCCAGCCGGTGTCCCGCTGCGAGATGGAGTCCTGGTGGTCGTTCCAGATGTTCCAGGGAGCGCCGACCGCCCGGTTGGCCACGCACATGACGATCGGCAGCCGGGCGCCCGCGGCCCAGTGCACCTGCTCGTGCATGTAGAGCAGGCCGTTGGCGCTGGTGGCCGTGAAAGCGCGCGCGCCGGCCGAGCTCGCGCCGATGCAGACGGCCAGGGCCGAGTGCTCGCTCTCCACCGGGACGTACCGGGCGTCCATCTCGCCGGCCTCGATCAGCTCGGAGAGCTTCTCGGTAAGCGGCGTCTGCGGGGTGATCGGATAGGCGGCCACCACCTGGACGCCGGCCAGCTGGACGCCCAGCGCGGCCGCGACGTTGCCGGTCTCGATGATGTGCACGGCCTCAGCCCTCTGGGTGTTCGTGATAGACCGACTCGTCCACCATGGTGATGGCCTTGGTGGGGCACTCCTCGGCGCAGATGCCGCAGCCCTTGCAGTAGGCGTAGTCGATCTGCGGCGGGATGGTGCGGGACACCACGACGTCGGGGCAGTAGAGCCAGCAGCTGAAGCAGGCCTCGACGCCGCGCTTGGCCGGAGTGCAGCGCGTCAGGTCTATGACCGGGCGCTGGACCCGCCACGACCCGGTGTTGCCGCCGTCACCCGGGCCGGGCAGGCTGTGCGACGTCTTGTAGCGATACCCTCGAGTGCCCATCACGCGACCCCCACGGTGGTGTGCTCATAGGCGAGGCGCGCAGCTTCGACGTTCGCCGCGGGCTTCTTGCCGCTGAACTCGGCCTCGATCTCCTCGAGCACCGACGCGAACGGCACGATGTCGAAGGCCCGGCACAGCACCCCGATGATGCCGGAGTTCACCCTGCCCTGGGGCAGTCCCGCCTCCACCGACAGAGCGCTGACGTCGGCCACGGCCAGGCGCACGCCCCCGAAGTCACACGCAGTGACTGGCTTGGGGGTGTTGAGGACGATGAGCCCACCCGCCTTGAGGCCTTTGGCCACGTCGACCTCGTCCAGCAGCAGATGGTCCAGCACGACGACGACGTCGGGCGTCTCGATGGGCGAGAGGTCGCGGATCTTCTCCCTGGCGATCTTGAGGGACGAGAAGATCGGCGCTCCGCGGCGTTCCGTGCCGAAGGTCGGGATCATCACCGCGCCGGTGTACCCGTGCTTGAACGCGGCCGTAGCGACGATCCTTGAGGCGGTGATGGCCCCCTGCCCGCCTCGGCCGTGCCAGCGTATCTCGGTCATCGGCACACCTTGTTGCTCCGCCGCCAGACGCCCATGCTTTGGGCTTCGCGAATGAGTCCGTCGCGGAACTGCGGGTGGGCGATGTCGATCACGCGCTCCGCCCGCTCCCAGGTGGAGCGTCCGTGCAGGTTCGCGATGCCGTATTCGGTGACGATGTACGGAGACTGCGAGCGCGGCCCGGTGACGATGCTGCCCACATCGAGAGTCGGCACCACCCCGGAATGCGTCTCACCGGTCTTCTTGTCGGTGTAGGTGGAGGACATGCACACGAAGGCCTTGCCGCCCCGAGACATGTACGCGCCGGTGGTGAAGTCGAGCTGCCCGCCCGTACCGCTGATCTGGCGCAGACCCGACGACTCCGAGTTGATCTGGCCGAACAGGTCTACCTCCACGCAGTTGTTGATGGCCACCACGTTGTCGTTGGCGGCGATCACGGCCGGGTCGTTGGTGTAGTCGACCGGGTAGGAGGCCAGTCCGGGGTTGCGCTCCGCCCACTCGTACAGCCTGTCGCTCCCGATCGAGAACGCGAACACGCCTTTGCCCCGGTCGATGTTCTTGCACTGGTTCGTGAGCTTGCCCGCCTCCAGGAGGTCCAGGTAGGCGTCCACCAGCATCTCGGTGTGCATGCCCAGGTCCTTGAGGTCCGAGTCGCAGAGCATCCGGCCGATGGTGTCGGGCATCCCCCCGATGCCGAACTGGATCGTGGAGCCGTCCCTCATCTGCTCGACGATCAGGCGAGCGATGGTCTTGTCCACCTCCGTGGGAGCCAGCCGGGGCAGCTCCACCAGGTCCGGGCTCTCGCCCTCCACCACGAAGTCCACCTCAGAGATGTGCACGCTCTCCTCCCGGCCGCCCAGGCAGACCGGAAGCTTCTCGTTCACCTCCACGATGACCGTCTTGGCCTTCTCCACCATGGCGCGGGTGGACGAGTTGAACAGCGAGAAGTTGAAGTAGCCGTGCTTGTCCATGGGCGGCGTGGCCAGCATGCAGACGTCGACTTCCAGCGACTCGCGATAGTGCCGCGGCTTGTTGCGATAGAGCAGCGGGATGTAGTGGACGAGCCCCTGATCGCACAGGCGCCGGTCGAGGCCGCTGAAGTGCCAGCACATGAACGTGAACGCCTCGTTCTCCGGGTCCGCTGTCACCACGGCGAGCGGACGCAGCGCCAGCATCCAGCGGATCTTGACGTCGCCAAGCTCACTCTTGCGCGCGGCGAGCGCCCGGTCGAGCGCCTGCGGGATGCCGTGGCCGAAGGTGTACTCCACCCAATCCCCGGAGCGGACCACGCGGACGGCTTCTTCCGCGGTCCTCTTCTTGGCGTTGTACTGGTCGATCGCGTTCAACGGGGAGCATCTCCTTCGCGTGTTCTCTTGACCGGGCGCCGTCCGGCGACGCTCGTGGAGGGCATCTTCTCGCATTCGAGGGAGAAGCGGTAACCGGCGGCGCAAACCGCCGCGTCGGCGACCGTCAAGAACCCCTGCATCGCGCGCGCCATCGAGTCTGCACTCATGGGCGTGGCCTGGTAATAACGCTTCACGTGATTAACGCGTAGCGCTACTATGTCGGCATGATCGTCTCGTTCAAGGACGCCGACACCGAGCCTGTGACCCGTGGCAGGCGCGTGAAGCGGCTCCAGATCATCGAGGCGGTCGCGCGGCGCAAGCTCCGCCAGTTCGAGATCGCAGGGCGGCTCGACGACCTTCGCGTCCCCCCCGGCAACCGGCTCGAACTGCTCAAAGGCGACCGCCGCGGCCGGCACAGCATCCGCATCAACGACCAGTACCGAGTCTGCTTCCGCTGGACTGCCGGCGGGGCCGAAGACGTCGAGATCGTGGACCACTACCAGGAGCGCAAGCGATGAACGAGAGACTCAGGCCCGTGACTCCCGGCGAACTGCTGCTCGAGGAGTTCCTCGTGCCCATGGGCATCAGCAAGTACCGCCTCGCCAAGGAGATCAGCGTGCCCGCACAACGCGTCGGCGAGATCGTCGCCGGACGGCGGGCCATCACCGCCGACACCGACCTGCGACTCTGCCGCTTCTTCGGCCTCTCGAACGGCTACTGGCTCCGCGCTCAGGCGGCCTACGACACAGAGGTCGCCGAGGAGGCGCTGGCCGACCAGCTCGAGCGTATCAAGCCGTGGCCGGGGACCGCCGCCTGAGGGTCTTCAGCGGTACCCGGCGGCCCGGAACAGCTCCGGGAGCGACACGCACTTGTAGCCGCGCGCACGCATGCCGCTGAGGATGGCGGGCAGCGCCTGCGCGGTCTGCGCGCGGATGTGCATGCACACGATCGCGCCGGGGTGCAGGTGCGAGAGCACGCGCTGGGCGATCACGCCGGAGCCGGGCGAAGCCCAGTCCTGCGGGTCGACGTCCCAGAGGATGATGCGTGTGAAACCGGCGGCGCCGGCCGCAGCCGCCGTCGTAGCGTTGTGGCTGCCGTAGGGCGGCCGGCAGTACGGCACCGGCGAGACGCCGGCCGCGCTCCACCAGGGCGCCTCGCTGCTCACCCACTCGTGCAGCACCTGGGCGTAGCTCTGACGAGTCATCTCCGTGTGCGTCCAGCCGTGGGACCCCAGGGCGTCGCCGTAGGCCACGGTGCGGCGCGCCAGCGCCGGGTCGACTTCGGGGCCCACGGGGAAGAACGTCGCGTGCGCGCCGTAGCGCTTGAGCGTGCTCAGCATGCTCGCCCAGGCCGCGTTGTCGCCGCCGTCGTCGAAGCTGAGCGCCACGCGCTTGCCGGCGGCCGGCAGGTGGTAGTAGACCTTGGCGCTCCCCGGCTGATAGTCGCGGAAGCTCTTCGCGCTTGTGACCGTGACGTTGCCGGCGGCGTCCGTGAGCGTGAGCGTGAGCCGGTAGAGGCCGGGCGTGAACGCCTGGTGGTCGGCGTGCCGCGGCAACATCGTGACCTGGCGCGCGCCCGGATCGCGCGACACCGCGGCGAGCGCCGACGCCCGGTAGCCGTACTGGTCGGTCATGACGCCGGTGATGCTGACCGCCCCGGTCGTCTCCGTGACGGTGAACTGGAAGTTCACGGACCGCACGCTCGTGACGATCGACGGCGAGACGCCGCGCCACGTGAAGCCCGGCGGCGTGGTGTCGATCTTGACCGTCACGGACTGCGGCGCCTCCTGGATGCCGGCGTCGTTGACGGAGTAGAAGGCGATGATGTGGGCGCCGTCGTTGCTGTGGTTCTTCGGCGCCGGGATGACCACCTTGTCGCCCTGCGTCCAGGCGGCGGCGTCGACGCTGTAGTACGTCGCGGCGATGCCGGACTCGGCGTCGGTAGCCTCCAGGTGCACCGTGACCGCGGAGCTGTGCCACTTGTCGTCCGCGCCGGTGGCGACGGTGACCGGCGGCGTGACATCGGTGCTGGTCGAGGTGACGTGCGGCACCGGCATGGGGGGCGCCGGCGCGGACGAGGAGGCGCCGCTCTGCCCGGTCGAGGCAGCGGCGGCCGCCGTGAGGACGAGCGCGAACGCGATCGTACCGATGATGACAGCGAGCCTGTGCATCGCGACCCCTCCGATCCTCCGACCAGACCATTGTACGGCGCAGCGGCCTCCGCCGCCTCCGGGCGACGCCCTCAGGCGGAGACCGGGACCGGCGCGAGGCGAGGCCGGCCGCGCCCGCGTGGTAGCCTTGCGCGATGGACCTTCCTTTCTTCGTCACCGTCCCCCGCGGACTTGAATCGCTGCTCGCCGGCGAGCTTCACGGCCTGGACACCAAGCACGTCAAGCAGGCGCGCGCCGGCGTGTCGCTGTCGTGCAGCCAGGAGACCGCGTATCGCATCTGCCTGTGGTCGCGCCTCGCCACGCGGGTGCTTCTGCCCCTCACGAGCGGGCCTGCCGGCGACACCGACGAGCTCTACGCGACCGTGCAGCGCGTGTACTGGGACAACCACCTGCGCGTCGACGGGACGCTGGCGGTGGACTTCACCGGCACCAGCGACACGATCCGCGACACGCGCTTCGGCGCCGTGCGCGTGAAGGACGCCATCGTGGACCAGTTCCGCGCGCGGCACGGCGACCGCCGCCCGTCGGTGGACGCCAGGGCGCCCGACGTGCGCGTCAACGCGCACCTGGCGCGCGGGCGCGTCACGATCTCGCTCGACCTCAGCGGCGACAGCCTGCACCGGCGCGGGTACCGCACCGACCGCGTGCAGGTCGAGGCGCCGCTCAAAGAGAACCTCGCCGCGGCGATGCTGCTGTTCGCGGCGTGGCCCAAGGAGGCCGCCGCCGGGGGCAGCTTCATCGACCCGCTGTGCGGGTCGGGCACGCTGCCCATCGAGGCGGCCATGATCGCGGCAGACATCGCGCCCGGCCTGCTGCGCGCCGGGATGCCGGGCGGCTTCGGCTTC
>CAIWHY010000275.1 GCA_903912585.1 uncultured Thermoleophilia bacterium
GGACGAGCCGCCGCAGGCGGCGAGCAGGGCGGCCAGCACGAGCACCGCGCCGGTCGCGAACGGCGCCCGGATCACGCGGGTGATGCCTGCCGCGGCGCGTCTGCTCATGATCCACCTCGTTCGTTCCGTGCTGGGACAGTCACCTTCGCCGCGCCGCCCGCCCCCTCCTGCCGCCCGTGGTAGACTCGAAGCCCCGATGCCCACCGACCCCAACAAGGCGCGGTACTACCGCAAGCAGGTCCCGCTCTTCCGTCTGGTCGAGAAGCTCAAGCTGTGGCCCTCGCGCCGCGGCATCTTGCACGGCATCAAGGAGTTCGAGGAGCGCGGCTCCTACGCCGTCGTCATCACTCACTGCGGCAAGCACATGGTCGTGCACGACTCCAAGACGAGCCGCGCCGCGCGCTGGCTGCGCAACAAATGGTATGCGGAACCCTGCCCGCAGTGCCGCATCCCCGACTGGAAGCTGCAGAAGTACGCGGCGACGCACTTCAAGCGGGGCTTCGGCTCGCACCTCAGGGACGAGCCCCGCAGCCGGGGCTGAGGCGTTCCGGTCAGAGCAGCCGCCAGCTCTCGGGGCGAAGCTGCACCGAGGCCGGCGCCCGCAGGACCTTCTCCAGCGCCGCCAGCATGGCGGCCTTGTCGCGCGGCAGCTCTCCGCCGACCGGCAGGTAGTTGGAGGCGTGATTGCTGCGGAACGTGCAGTGCGTCACCTCGGTGCCGGCGACGATCTCGCGCAGCTCGCGCAGCATCCCGATCGAGTCCGGCAGCACGAGCTCGCCACTCGCCACGCGGCGCTCCATCGCCGTGCCCGGCGTCAGCATCAGCGTGAGGATCCCGATGAAGCGCGGGTCGATCGCCGAGAGGGCCGCGCCCGTCGCGCGCCCGTGCTCGAGCGAGCGCGCCGTCCCGGCGAGGCCGAGGATGGCGGTGACGGAGAGCTCGAGGCCGGCCTCCGTGGCCAGCCGGCACCCTTCGATCTGTTCAGCCACGGTCATGCCCTTGTGGATGTCGGCGAGCGTCTGGTCGTCGCCGGACTCGAGGCCCAGATAGAGCAGTTCGAGCCCGCCGCGGCGCAGCTCCGACAGCTCTGCGACGCTCTTGGCGAGCAGGTTGCGCGCGTTGGCGTAGCTGCTCACGCGCTCCAGGTTCGGCAGCGCGCGGCGCAGAAGGTCGAGGATGTCGCCGAGCTTGCGCGGGCTGAGCGCGAGCGCGTCGCCGTCGGCGAGGAACACGCGCTGGACGCGCTGCCGCACGGTCGCGGGGAGCGCCGTGACGTCGTCGACGACCTCCCCGAAGGGCCGCACGGCGAAGGGCTTGTCGAGGTAGGTCCCGCAGAAGTCGCAGGTGTCGTTGGAGCAGCCGTAGGTGACCTGGACGATCAGGCTCGAAGCCTCGCTCGGGGGTCGGATGACGGCGCCGTGGTATCTCACGGCCTAATGCTAGCACGGGGCGTTCAGGGTCGCGCCGCAGGGCTTCGGAGGCGAGTCCCGGGCCTTGGGTTGTCAGGCTCGAGACTGGTATACTTCCCGGGCGCGGCGCAGGAGGGTGGAGGGCTGATGCCTTGCTTGAGGAGTCATGCCTCCACCGGGCCGTGCATCGCCATGTCCGATCGTGGGTAACGCAGTCGAAAGTCGTGGGAGGAGTCCGAGGGATGGCCGACATCTACCAGGAAGCAGCCGACACCATCGTCAACGCTAACCGGGCCGGAGCCGAAGAGGTCGCCCAGCGCGCCCTCGACTCGGGCATCGCCCCCGGCGACATCATGCAGAACGGCTTCGTCAAGGGCATCCAGGAGGTCGGCGAGCTCTTCGAGAGCGGCGAGGTCTTCCTCCCCGAGCTGATGATGAGCGCCGACGCCATGGCCGGCGCCACCGAGGTCCCCAACGCCGCCCTCGAAGGCGGCGCCGCCGAGTCCAAGGGCAGGATCGTCATCGGCACCGTGCAGGGCGACGTGCACGACATCGGCAAGGCGATCGTCATCGCCTACCTCAAGGCCAACGGCTTCGACGTCACCGACCTCGGGCGCGACGTCGCCGCCGCCACCTTCATCGCCAAGGCCAAGGAGAACAACGCCGACGTCATCGGCATGAGCGCCCTGCTCACGACGACGATGGAGGAGCAGCGCAAGGTCGTCAAGACCATCAAGGAAGAGGGCCTGCCCTACAAGACCGTCGTCGGCGGCGCGCCCTGCACGCAGCGCTGGGCCGACCAGATCGGTGCCGACGCCTACGCCGAGGACGCCAACGACGGCGTCAAGAAGATCGAGGCGCTGCTCGGCAAGTAAGGCGCCAGGCAGCCGCGTTCTCCGAAGGGCGGGCCTGCGGCCCGCCCTTCGCAACTCCGGCCACGGCGGCCAGCCGGCTCGGGATCCAGCGCCGCCGGCGGCGGGGAGCGACATGAACGAGTGGGACGAACGAGCGGAGTACTACCGGGACAGCCCGACTCACGCGGCCGGCGATGACCTGGATCAGGTCGTCGAGTGGTGCGAGCCCCGGTCTGGGCTCGCGGCGCTGGACGTGGCCACCGGTGGTGGCCACGTGGCGCGCCGGCTCCGCGAGCGCGGCTGCGTCGTCACGAGCTGCGACGCCGCCGCCGGCATGAAGCCGGACGTCGTCTGCCCGGCGGAGGAGTTGCCCTTCGAGGACGAGTCCTTCGACGTCGTCGCCTGCCGCGTCGCGCTGCACCACCTCTCGGATGCGGCCAAAGCCGTCCGGGCGATGGCCCGCGTGAGCCGGCGTCTCGTCGTGCTGGAGGACACGCTGTGGGTGGACGAGCGCGTGCAGGAAGCCGAGGCGGTGCGCGATCCCACGCACGTCCGCCACTACCGCCGCGCGGAGGTGCTGGCCATGCTCGCCGCGGCCGGCCTGGAGGTCGTCGGCGAGGCGACGTTCTTCAAGCGCCACCAGATGGACGACTGGCTCGGGGCGACGGGCTGTGCGGGAGAGGATGCCCGGCGCGTGCGAGAACTGCTCGCGCACGTGAGCGAGCCAGACGGCGACGGGTGGACCGACGCGAAGATCGTGCTCAAGGCGGCCAAGACCGCCGCGGCGGGTCCGGCAGCCGCCGCCGCCGCTCGTCAGATGTTGAGGCGCACGCCGTCCACGTAGGCCAGGCTGCGGCCGGCGCGCTCGATGTTGGGGTACCCTTCGCGCGCCATGATGAGCCGCTCAAGGCCGAAGCCGAGGCCGACCCAGGGGTCGACCACGCCCCAGTTGCCGTCGAGCGGGTGCGGCCCCACGTCGGCCGAGCACACCTCGGCGCCGTCGACCTCCACGTCGACCATCGCGCCGTACACTTCGGAGTCGGTGCGCACGAGCTCGTAGTCATCGATGCCGGCGGCGGCCATCACGGTCCCGGCCAGCTCTTCGAGCC
>CAIWHY010000276.1 GCA_903912585.1 uncultured Thermoleophilia bacterium
CCGCGGCGGCCAGCGCCGCCGGGCGCGACCCCGCCGCGGCGCGCGTCCTCGTCGCCACCAAGTACGTGGCGGCGGAGCACCTCGGCGCTCTTGCCGAGGCCGGCGTGCGCCTGATCGGCGAAAACCGGGCCCAGGACCTCGTCGCCAAGCACGAGCTCTACGGCGACGCCTTCGACTATCACTTCATCGGGCACCTGCAGAGTCGCAAGACCAGGTCGATCTTGCCTATCGTCAGCCTCACCCACTCGGTGAGCACGATGAGCGTCGTGCGCGAGATGGACGCCCGCGCGGAGGCGCCCGCGGACGTACTGCTCGAGGTGAACATCGGCGGGGAGGAGAGCAAGACCGGCATCGCGCCCGCCGAGGCGGACGTCTTTCTGGAGGAGGCGGCCGGCTACGGGAAGGTCCGTTTCGCCGGCCTGATGTGCATGCCGCCGCTCTTCGACGACCCCGGGAAGGCGCGCCCATACTTCGCCGCGACGCGCGAGTTGGCGGAGCGGCTTTCGACAAAGTGGCGCGGAACGTATACTTTCGATCAGCTATCGATGGGCACCAGTGCAGACTACGAGGTCGCGGTGGAAGAAGGCGCGACCATCGTGCGTGTCGGCAGTGTGCTCTTCTGACCCGCTAGGGAGGGACCTATGGGCCTAGGCGATTCGTGGCACAAGGTGGCGGTCTACTTCGGCATCGCCGACGACGAGGCCGAGTACGACGAGGACGAGACGCTTGCGCCGCACGAGGAGCTCGAGCGCTCCTATCAGGAGCGACCCAACGTGCGCAAGATCAACGGCGGCCGCAGCGGCCGCAACGACTACGACGACATCTTCGCCGACGAGCCTCGCCGGCGCAGCGGCAGCTCGGCGCCGGTGGTCCGCGCCGTCGAACCGGCGCGCCCGTCACGCGTCGAGGTGCACCTCGTCATCCCCAAGAACTTCAACGACGCCCAGCAGATCGCCGACAAGTTCAAGATCGACGTACCGGTGATCATCAATCTGCAGGGCTCGGAGACCGAGCTGGCCAAGCGGCTGATCGACTTCTGCAGCGGGCTCACGTACGCACTCGACGGCGGCATGCAGCGTGTGGGAGACAAGATCTTCCTGCTCACGCCCCGAAACGTCGAAGTCTCGGCCGAGGAGCGCGCACGGCTCATTGAGAAGGGCTTCTTCAATCAGTTCTAGACCGCCGCGCCGCTCAGCGGGCCGCCGAGGCTCCCGCGGCGCAGGGTCGTCCCTGAGGTCGCGGTCGTGATCGTCGCCCTCATCGGAGCCGGACACATCGCCGCCGCGCTCGTCCAGGGGTGGCGGCGGCCGGCCGTGACCGAGCCGCCCTCGCTGATCGTCTTCGACGTCGTCGGCGAGCGCGCCGAGCGTCTGGCGGCGGCCGGTGGCGGCCGCGCCGCCACCTCGGCCGCGGAGGCCGTCGTGGCCGCCGACCTCACCGTGCTGGCGGTCCGCCCAGAGGACGTAGAGGGCGTGCTCGCGGATCTCGGAGCCGCCTTCAGCGGCCCCATCGTCTCCGTCGCCGCCGGCGTCAACGTCGCGCGGCTGGTGGCTGCACTGCCCGCCGGGGCCGGCGTCTGCAGGGTGATGCCCAACGTGGCCGCGGCGATGGGCCTGGGCGTGTTCCTCTTCGTGCGCGGGACGCTGAGCGCCGAACAGGCCGAGGTCGTCGTGAGGCTGTTCGCGTCGGCGGGCACCGTCTTCGCGCTTGAGGAGGAGCGGTTCGACGCCGCGACGGCCGTGGCCGGCTGCATGCCGGGCATGCTCGCCTCGCTGGTGACGTATTTCGCCGCTGCGGCGGAGGCACACGGCATCGAGCCGGCCGCCGCGCGCCTGCTGGCGGTCGAGGGCGTGCACGGCGCCGCGGCGACCATCGCCGCAAGCGGCGACCCGGCCTCCGTGACGGCCGCCGCGGCTACGCCGGGCGGCATGACCGCGGCCGCGGTCGCCTCGCTCGAGGCCGACGGCGTAGCAGGCGCCGTCCAGCGCGCCGTCACCGCCGCGGCGGACCGCGCCAAGGAACTCACGTGAGCGCGGCGCGCTAGAATGAGAGAGAAGTCGACGAAGGCCCGCGGCGCCTGTCGCGCGGCCGAGGGGGTCACCGCATGAAGCTCACACCTCTTGATATCCGCCACAAGGAGTTCAAGCGCGGGATGAGGGGCTACGCCGATGTCGAGGTCGATGAGTTCCTCGACGAGGTCGCGGACGAGTACGAGCGTCTGTTCAAGGAGAACATCGATCTCAGCGAGCGCGTCGAGAGCCTCGAAGGCCAGGTCGGCGGCTACAAGCGCATCGAGGAGACGCTGCAGAAGACGCTGGTCTCGGCGCAGGCGAGCGCCGACGAGCTCAAGGTGAACGCGAACAAGGAAGCGG
>CAIWHY010000277.1 GCA_903912585.1 uncultured Thermoleophilia bacterium
ACCAAGGAGGGCGCCATCGCCGGCCCGCGCGTGCTCGAGCACATGGTCGACACCGTCCTGCAGTTCGAGGGCGACCGCTATCGCTTCTACCGCACGCTGCGCGCCGCCAAGAACCGCTTCGGGTCCACCAACGAGCTCGGCATCTTCGAGATGACGCCGGACGGCCTCGCCGGCGTGGCGGACCCCTCGCGCCTTTTCCTCAGCGACACGGGTCCCGCGGCGGGTGCGGCCGTGCACGTCGCGGTCGAGGGGAGCCGCTGCTTCCCGGTCGAGGTCCAGGCGCTCGTCAACCGGAGCGAACTCGCCATGCCGCGGCGCGTCGCCGTGGGGTTCGATCGCAACCGCCTGGCGATGCTGGTGGCCGTCCTCGGCCGCCATGCCCGGCTGCAGTTGTCTCAGGCCGACATTTTTGTTACAATTGCAGGCGGAATCCGCATCGACGAACCTGCGGCCGACCTCGCTGTTGCTCTCGCCATCGCCTCAGCCGAGCGCAACACACCGCTTCCGTCGAGGGTCGCAGCGATCGGGGAGATCAGCCTGACTGGCGAACTGCGTTCCTGCAGCCAGAGTGAGCGACGCATCGCTGAAGCCGGTCGTGCCGGCTTTGCACGCATCGTCGTCCCCGCCGCCGACGCGAGCCGGACGGGCGGGATCGCCGCAGGTGCGGCCAACGTGCGCGGGGTTCTCGCGTCCTTGCTGAGTGAGGGCGCGTCACCGCAGGCGGCCGCCGGGGCCCAGCACGACGACAGGGGGGTATGACAGAGTGTATTCAGTCGGAGACAAAGTCGTGTACCCGCACCACGGCGCGGGCAAGATCATGAAGATCGAGTCAAAAGACGTCCTCGGTCAGCAGCGCGACTACCTTACGATCCAGATCCTCCACAACGACATGACCGTGATGGTCCCGGTCGAGAACGCCGACCGCGCCGGTCTGCGCAAGGTCGTGGAGTCGGATGTCGTCGACCAGGTCCTCGAGGTCCTGCGCGGCGACCCCACGAAGATGCCCAAGAACTGGAGCCGTCGCTACAAGCACAACCGCGACAAGCTCAAGACCGGCGACATCTTCGAGGTCGCAGAGGTCGTGCGCAACCTCGCCATCCGCCACGCCGACAAGGGCCTCTCGACCGGCGAGAAGCAGATGTTCTCCAAGGCCAAGAAGATCCTCGCGAGCGAGCTCATGTACGCGCGCGACTTCAGCGAGGACGAGGCCAACGCCTTCCTCGAGGAAGTGCTGGAGAACATCAACGTGGATGGGGCTGCGCTTGCCGACGACTCCCGAGAGCCGGCCACCGTCGTCTGACGCGGCTCCGGCTCGTCCGGCCCGTAATCCCAAAGGCGTCCTGGCGCCGGCACTCCGGCTCGCCCTCGCGCTGCTCGGTGCTCTGGCCGGGCAGCAGACCACCGACCGCATCTGCGCGTCCTCGTTCGCGCCGCATCTCGACCAGACCGGCAAGCTCGTCCGGCCGGTCGCGTTCATGCTCGCCGGCTTTGCGATCGGCTGCGTGTACGGCGTCGCGCTGCAGAGCCCGTCCGGCAAGATCATCTTCACGCGGGTGCTGGCCTAGCACCCACCGACCACTGGGGGACGTACATGGAGGAACAGCAGACCGAAGAGCTCTGGGTGATCGTCGCCGCGGCCGGGGAGAGCCGGCGCATGGGGCTGCCGGACGGGGAGTCCAAGCAGTTCCTGCTGCTGGGCGGCGAGCCGATCCTCAACCACTCCGTCCGGCGCCTCCTCACGATGGACATCGTCCACGGCCTGGTGGTGGTGCTGCATCCGTCACACACCGTCCGTTTCGCCAGCGAACTGCTGGCGTTCGACGACAGCAAGCCGCTCCTCATCGCCGAGGGCGGCGCGATGCGCACCGACTCGGTGCGCGCCGGCCTCCTCGAGGTGCCCGATTCGGCGACGGTCATCGCCGTCCATGACGGCGCCCGCCCGTTGTTCGCGCGCCACGTCTTCGAGCGCTGCGTCGAGGCTCTCGGCGACGCCGACGGTGCTGTTCCCGGCATCGAGGTGAGCGACACGCTCAAGCGCACCGACCGGCAGGGCAAGGTGGCCACCACGGTCGACCGCCGCGACCTGTGGGCGGCACAGACGCCGCAGGTGTTCCGCGCCGCCGCGCTGCGCGACGTGTACTCGCGCCCGGACACCAACGGCGCCAGCGACGACGCCGTGCTCCTCGAGCGCGGCGGCTATCTGGTCAACCTTGTGCCGTCCACGCCTGCCAACGTCAAGATCACCACGCCGGCCGACATCTCGCTCGCCGGCGCGCTGATGTCCTGGGAGGTCGAGGCAGACGTATAGGGTCGGCAACGGCTACGACGCACACCGCTTCGCGGAGGAGCGGCGCCTGGTCCTGTGCGGCGTCGACATCGACCACGCCCAGGGTCTGGCGGGGCACTCAGACGCCGACGTCGCGGTCCACGCCCTCATGGACGCCCTGCTCGGCGCCGCGGGGCTCGGCGATATCGGCGAACTGTTCCCGGACACCGATCCGGCCTTCCAGGACGCCTCGAGCATGAAGCTCCTGGACAAGGTGATGGCCTGGCTCACGCGGAACGGCTGGAGCGTGGAGAACGCCGACGTCACGGTGATCTGCGAGCGGCCGCGGCTGGCCGGCTACCGTCTCGAGATGCGCGAGAACCTCGCCGTCGCGCTGGGAGTCGCCAGCGACGCGGTGAGCGTCAAGGCGACGACTACGGAAGGCATGGGCTTCGAGGGCCGGGGCGAGGGGATCGCCGCTTCGGCCGTGTGCCTGCTGGCGCGCGACGACAAGGCGCCGGCAGGACTCTGATCGCGAGGCCGGCTGTGCCGGCCGTCACTCGGTCCTACTTCTCGTCGGTCTTGGTCGCGGCGGTGTCGACCTTCTTGGCCGCGCCTGCCTCGTCCTCATCGACGACGTCCTCCTTGAGGCCCTGCTTGAACCCGCGGATGCTCTGGCCCATCGAACGGCCGAGCTTCGGGATGCGGGACGCGCCAAAAATGAGGATGACGATCGCAAGGACCAGAAGCAGCTCTGGTGCTCCGATATTGGGCATGCCGACCTCTCCTTCTCCTGCTCGAGCTCGCGGGACCGATCTCCCGGGCGAGTGCGGGGACGCGTCGCTCGCGCCGGTCCCGCAGGACTACTGTAAGGCCGCGGCACACGGCGCGCAAGAATCGTGCGTCCGTGACTCGTCAGTACTCGCGCAGGGTGTCGAGGCGCGCGGCGAGAAAGCGGGCCACGCCGCGCGCGTCGTCGAGCGCGAAGCGGTGCTCGTGCCCGAGCGGCGCGTCGGTGATGAGGGCCATCGCCTCGCCGGGGCCACAGAGGGGGCTCTCGTGGCCGGCAGCGACGCGGAAGAGTTCGACCCGGTGCGGCGCCGCTGCTTTGTATCCCTCGGCGACGACGAGGTCGAAGCCTTCGAAGAAGCGCCGCGCGATCGTCGCGAGGGGCACCTCTTCGTCGGTCCTCGCGACGTAGGCGAGCTGGCTCGGCGAAGAGACCACATACGCGGAGGCGCCGGCGCGCCCGTGGCGCCAGGAGTCCTTGCCCTCGTGGTCGATGTCGGCGGCGTGGGCGTGGTGCTTGACGGTGCCCACGCGCAGCCCGAGGGCGATGAGCTCGGGCAGCAACTGCTCGATGAAGGTCGTCTTGCCGGAGTCGCTCTTGCCGACGATCGCCACCAGCGCCGGTGGCCCGGACGCACCGCCGGTGCGCTCGCGCGCTGTCTCGTAGGCGCTCATGGTGTTGATGTTATGGAAGGTGGACTCGTCGGGGAAGGGCACCTCGGCCACAGTGAGCCCGGCGAGGCCGTCGACGATGCGGTGGCGGCCGTACTGCAGGAGCTGGCGCATGGGAGGCAGGCAGCGGGGGCCGTAGGCGGCGAAGAGTGGCTGCCGGTGCGGTCCGATGCGCGGGAGAGCGGCGTCGGCGCCGGGGAAGGCGGCGAGCACGGCCCGAGCCGCCGCCGCGTCCGGGAAGGCGATGTCGGCGGCCATGACGAACAGAGGCAGCCGGAAGTGCTCGAGCACCGTGGCGATCCCGGCGAGCGGAGACGCTCCCGGCCACAGGTCGGCGACGATGTCGGCCGGCGAGGCGTCGCCGAGATCGACCGTCTGGCCGGGCCCGACCGATACGACCACGGTGGGGAAGAGCCCGCGCAGGAACTCGAGATTGCGCCGCAGCATGGTCTGGCCGCCGAGCACGAGGTACCGCTTGTCGACGCCCGCCCGGCGGCTGCTGCCGCCGGCGAGCAGGACGCCGGTGCGGACGGGAAGAGCGACTGCGGGTGCCATGGCCGTAGTCTACCCGCGGCCGCCTGCCAGGTCGCCGTGAGCCCGCGCGGCCGGCCCGCGCGACGGCGCTCAGGACGGGCGAATGATGCGGTCCTCGGTGACGATCGCGTCCACGGCCAGGTCGTGCGACTCGCAGGCGACCTCGTCCACGATCTGTGCCTCGAAGGCGAGCGCTACGCGCGGCACGCCGGCGCGCGTGAGCGGCAGATAGGTGTCGTAGAAGCCGCCGCCGTAGCCGCAGCGGCGGCCCTCGACGTCGAACGCCGCGCCGGGCACGACCACGGCGTCGATGGCCTCGGGCGCGATCTCGGGCAGTCCGGCGCGCGGCTCGGGGATCCCCCACGCGCCGGGCTGGAGGTCGGCCCTCACGTCGCGGACGCGATAGGCGGCCATGAGGCGCGGCGCAAGCACGCGCGGCAGGCACACGACGCGGCCGCGCGCCAGGGCCCACGCGATCAGCGGGCTCGTGTCGATCTCCGTGCGGAAGGAGCCGAAGAGGAGGAGGGTCCCGGCCGCCTGCAGCTCCGGCAGGGCGGCGGCGCGCACGCAGATGGCGGCGCTCAGGCGTTCGCGGCGTTCCGGGGACAGCGCGTCTCGCCGCGCCAAGGCTTGCTCGCGCGCGGCGCGTTTGGCATGGGTCCTGTCGGCTGCGGGCTCGTCCCCGAAGGGTGCGTGAGGCGTCATCGACCTCCCAGGTGTGCACTGTACTGGCAACGCTTGGACGCGGGAGCCGGGCTTCGCGAGGACTAGGGCCCGGCCCCGTGGCCTATAGTATAAGTGTCGCCGCCCGGCGGGCTTTTGGGCTGCGTGCGACGGCGATGCGGGGGGCGCCGCAAGCCGCGCCCCATCGAGAGGATGAGCATGGCGATGCGTTCTCAGGAGGAGGTTGCTCTCGCGACCGTCTTCGCGCGCGCGCTGAAGAACGTGATCGCACTCACGACCGCCGAAGAGCGCCGTGCATGGCCTGCTCCCGAGCAGATCGTCGCCGGCACGCCGGCGGGCGCGCAGGTGCCGGCCGTGCTCTTGCGCTTCCTGCAGTTCTCGGTGTTGCCGGAGCTCCTCGGCGCCAGCGCCGGACCGGCGATGTACCTGGCCAGCAAGCGCTTCAGCCGCGGCCTCGGCATCGGCTCCATCCAGGGCCTCAAGGACTGGTTCGTCGAGATGGGCCTCGGTGAGCTCGAGGTCGAACTGGACGAGGAACGCGTCCTCGTCAAGCTCAGACACTGCCGCAGCTGCGAGCAGCTGCCCGCCAACGGCACGGCCCTCTGCGACTTCGAGCGCGGCCTCGTGGACGGCGTGCTCGAGGTCATCAGCGGCACCGACGTGCTCACCAAGGAGACCTTGTGCTGGGGCCTCGGCGACACCGTGTGTCAGTTCGAGGGCTACAGCGGCGACCAGGCCGGCTACCTGTATCAGGAGAACGGCTTCCACCCGGACGCGCAGCGCCGCCTCCTCGGGCAGCTGGCCGACCAGGCGGAGGTCGCCCTCGACAACCTGCGGCTCACCCACGAGCGCCGCGAGCACGAGACGCACGACCCGCTCACCGGGCTGCTGAACTTCCGTCACCTGCGCGAGCGCGCCGCGTTCGAGCTCGCACGCGCCGAGCGTCACGAGCGCAAGGTCGCCTTCGTGATGCTCGACCTCGACGGTTTCGCCGCGGTCAACGGGAACGGTGGCCGCGACGCCGGCGACGAGGTGCTCTGTCACTGGGCGGCGGCGCTCACGGCGCAGCTGAGGAGCTGCGACCTGGTGTGCCGATACGGCGCCGACGAGTTCCTGCTCGTGCTTCCGGAGACCGCCGAGCAGCAGGCCGACGCGGCCCTCGAGCGCGTGCTCGGCGCCACGCAGAACCTCGCCGTGGACGTCTCTCGCGAGACGGTCGCGCTGAGCGCGTCCGCCGGCGTGGCCAGCTACCCCGACGACGGCCGGACCGTCGAAGAGCTCGTCGCCAAGGCGGCGACCACGATGTACACGGCGAGGGCGGGTGGCCCGGGCCGCATCGCCTTCTACTCGCACCCGCCGCGCCGCTGACCGCGCCGGAGTGGCGGCGCGCATCGAGATCCTCGCCGTGGGGCCGCTGCACCGCGACTTCGAGCCTGCCGCGCGCCACTATCTCGATCTCTTGCGCCCTTATGCGGCGGTGACGGTGCGCGAGGTCAAGGAGACGCCTCTGCGCGGCCGTAGCGAGGCCGAGGTGCTGCGCGAGGAAGGCCGGCGCCTGCTGGCGGCGTGGCCGCAGGCGCCGCTGGTGGCCGCGCTCGCCGTGGAGGGACGCGCGCTCGACACCGAGGGGTTCGCCGCCTGGCTGCAGGGCGGCGTGGAGCGCGGCGGGGCCGCGTTCGTCGTGGGTGGCTCGCTGGGCCTGGCCCCCGAAGTCTTGGTCCGGGCCGGAGCGCGCGTCTCGCTCTCGGCGCTCACGCTCCCGCACCAGCTCGCCCGCGTCGTGCTCCTCGAGCAGCTGTTCCGCGCCGCGAGGATCCTGCGCGGCGAGCCGTACCACCACTAGGGGTGCGGCGCCCCGCCGCCGCCGCGCTCCGTCAAGGCCGCGCGCCTCGTGCTCACGCGGTGGCCGGGCGACTCGCCCCGCCGCCTCGCGTCGCAACGCCTCCGCGCGCCCGCTAGAATGGCTCGTGCGCCGGCGTGGGCCGGCGCGGCAACCGAGCGGCGGAGGACCATGAGCGACGACCTGTACGATCTCGACGGACTCGCGGCTTCGCTCGGCGCCACGTTGGCCGCCCTCCTTGCAGAGTCGGGCACGCCCGCGACGGATCTGCCGCCGGTGGAGCTCGCGCTGCCGGCGCGCCCCGAGCACGGCGACCTCACGACCAACGCCGCGATGGTGACCGCCAAGCGCGCCGGCAGGCCGCCGCGCGAGCTGGCCGAAGCGCTCGGCGAGCGCTGGATGGCCGGCCCGGGCGCCGCGCTCTGCGAGCGCGTCGAGGTCGCCGGCCCCGGCTTCCTCAACCTGTTCCTCAACGACGTCTGGTACCGCGGGGCTCTCGCGAGCATGCTCGAGGCGGGGGCCGACTACGGCCGCGGTTCGCTGCCGGAGACGCGCCGGCTGAAGGTCAACGTCGAGTTCGTCAGCGTGAACCCCACCGGCCCGCTGCACGTGGGCCATGCCCGCTATGCCTCCTACGGCGACGCGCTCTGCCGCATCTTCGCCTTCGTCGGCCACGACGTGACGCGCGAGTTCTACGTCAACGACTACGGCACGCAGATGGCGCGTCTCGGCGAGGCGCTCGCCGCGCGATACGGGCAGCGCATGGGTCTGGACACGCCGGTCCCCGAAGGGGGCTACCAGGGTGAGTACGTACTCGACCTCGCCGACGCGCTCATCGCCGAGGTCGGCGACCGCTACAAGGAAGCCGTTGTCGCGGCCGCCCCGGACATGGAGGCGCTGCCGGCCGAGGTCGTCAACGAGCTCAAGGTCTGGGGCCGCGACGCGATCCTCCCGCAGTTCAAGGCGACGCTCGCGCGCCTGCGCGTGCCCTTCGACGTGTGGACGCCCGAGAGCACGCTCTTCGTCGGCGAGGGCGAGCACCGCGGGTACGGGGGCGAGGTCGGCAAGGCGCTGTCGGACCTCGACCGCGAGGGTCTCCTCTACGACGAGGGCGGGGCGGTCTGGCTGAAGACGACGCAGTACGGCGACGACAAGGACCGCGTGCTCATCCGCTCCAGCGGCGAGCACACGTATTTCCTCAGTGACATCGCCTACCATCGCGACAAGATGGACCGCGGCTTCGCCCACATGATCGACATCTGGGGCGCCGACCACCACGGCTACGTGCCGCGCATGAAGGCGGCGTTCACGGCGCTGCCGCCGCACGAGCCCGACAGGCTGGAGCTGATCATCGGGCAGATGGTGAGCCTGCTCGAGAGCGGCGAGGCCAGGCGGATGAGCAAGCGCCGCGGCGACATCGTGACGGTCGACGACCTGATCGACGCCATCGGCGTCGACGCCGCCCGGTTCCTGCTCGTCGGCCGCTCGCACGACACCACTCTCGAGCTCGACATCGACCTTGCCGTGCAGCAGTCCAGCAACAACCCGGTGTACTACGTGCAGTACGCGCACGCGCGCATCTGCAGCATCCTGCGCAACCTCGAGGAGTCGGGTGTGCGGCCGGCGCCAGAGGCCGGACCGGCCGGCGAAGCCCTGCCGGCCGTGAGCGTCGGCGCCCACGAGCGCGCGCTGCTGCGCGCCCTCGCCCGCTTCCCGGACGTCCTCGTCTCGACCGCCGACCAGCGCACGCCCAACCGCCTGCACGCCTATCTCGGTGAGCTCGCCGCCGAGTTCCACGTGTTCTATCGCAACTGCCGCGTGCTGACCGACGACGCCGGCGTCACCGCGTTCCGCGCGGCGCTCTGCGCCGTCACGCGCGGCACGCTCGCGTCGGGTCTGCGGCTGCTGGGAGTCAGTGCTCCGGAGTCCATGTAGGCTCCGCTCTTGCGGCGCACGTGACCAGCGCCGCCAGGCGGGCGCGGCTCAGGCGGGGATCGTGAGGCTGCGGCTCAGGCGGCGAACTTCTCGCGGGCCAGGTTGCGCAGCGCGTCGAACTGATCTGGCGTCAGCTCTCTGTCGAGGTCGAGCAGCTGTGAGACGGCGACGTTGTACTGGCCGCGGAGGAGCCGGTCGACCACGCTGTGGAGCACGGTGTCGACGACCTCCCGGCCCGGGATCGCCGGTGTGTACAGGTAGGCGATCCTGGTCTTGTCCTGGGTGAGCAGGTGCTTCTTGACCAGGTTGTTCATCACGGTCATGACCGTGGTGTAGGCGATCTGGCGCCGCTCGCGCAGGGTCTCGTAGACCTGCCGGACCGTGGTCGTGTCCAGTTCCCAGACAACGGCCAGGATGTCTGCCTCCAGGGAGCCGATGCCCGTGAAGGGCGCTCCTTTGCTGCTGCGGATCCATTTCGGTTGCAGCGGCTCGTCCATCGCGACCCCCTATGTGCTTCGTTTGTGGCGCCCCGAACTCAGGGCGCAGTACTCATTGCATACTAGAAGTACCCTTTCGCGGCGAAGTCACGCCGTCTCGCCGTACGACGGGAGAGCTCGCGAGCGGGCGGCAGGCCGGTGACGGGCGCGGGCTGCTGCCGCCGGCCGCCAGAGGCGCCGGCGGCTGGGGTAGACTGTGCACTCCGTTCTCAGGAGGTGCGCTGGTGACCGTCGACGACGGACTGCTCAAGAGACTTCTGCTCGCACCAGGTCCGTCGGGCTTCGAGGCCCCGGCCCAGGAGGTCGTGCGCTCGCGGCTGGCGGCGCTTGGCGAGGTGCAGGCCGACGCTCTGGGGAACGTCTGGCTCGCCGTCGGCCACGGTGGGACGCCGCGCGTCGCGGTGGTCGCGCACGCGGACCAGATCGGCCTGATCGTCACGCACGTCGACGAGCACGGCTACCTCTTCATCGACAAGATCGGCGGCGTCGCGCCCGTGCTCGTGCCCGGCCGTCACTTCGTCGTCCACGGCGCCGCCGGACCGGTGCAGGCCGTCGGCGGCAAGAAGCCGTCGCACATCATCCCCGTCGCCGAGCGCAACGTCGCGCCGCCGCTCGAGGAGCAGTTCCTCGACATCGGTGCGGCGACGCGGGAGGACGCCCTGCGGCGCGTCGCCGTCGGCGACCCGGTGACGTTCACGCCGGACTACGTCCAGCTCGCCCCGGGCGTGGTCGCCTCCCAGGCGCTCGACGACCGCGCCGGCGTCTACGCGATGATGCGCGCGCTCGAGCACTACGCGGCCGACCCGGGGGCGGCGGAGCTCACCGGCGTGGCCACGGTGCACGAGGAGACCACCTGCATGGGCGCCAAGGCGCAGGCGCGGCGCATGGAGGCCGACGTGCTCGTGGTCGTCGACGGCGACTTCTGCAGCGACACGCCGGCGGCCGACGCCAAACGGCTGGCCGGCGAGGTGCGTCTCGGCGCCGGCCCGGTGCTTGGTCGCGGTGCCGGCAGCAACCAGAGGCTTCTCGCCTTCGCACGCGAAGTCGCCGCGGCGGAGGGCATCGCGGTACAGATCAAGGCCTATCCGGAGGCTTCATCGACGGATGCCGACGAGCTCATGGCGACCGGCGCCGCGACGCTCTCGCTGAGCATCCCGGTGCGCTACATGCACTCGCCGTTCGAGGTGGCGCACACCGACGACCTGGAAGCGGCGGCGCGGCTGGTAGCTGCGCTCGCGCGCCGGGCGGGCGAGGTCTGGACCGGCGGCTCGTTCGAACCGCGCGCCTGACGGCGCCGGGCTGCAGGAGGGAGGAATCGTGAAGCTGTTCGTCGCCATCGATCTCGAGGGGATCTGCGCCGTGGTGTCCGAGCGCGACGCGGACCGGGAAGGACCGGCCGCCGAGCTCGCCCGCAGGCACATGCGCGCGGACCTCGATGCCGTGCTCGCCGGCTGCCTCGCGGCGGGGGCCGGCGAGGTCGTCGTGTGCGACGCCCACGACGACGGGCGCAACCTCGACGCCGGCGGGCTGCCGCCGCAGGTGATGCTGGTGAGCGGCGGCGGCGGCCGCCACAGCATGATGCAGGGCATCGGCGCCGGCTGCGACGGCGCGCTCTTCGTGGGCTACCACGCGCGCGCCGGCACCGAGGCCGCGGTCCTCGAGCACACCTGGAACTACAAAGTCTTCTCCGCCAGGTTCGGTGACCTCGAGGTCGGCGAGTTCGGTCTCGGCGCCCTGCTCGCCGGCCACTTCGGCGTGCCGCCGCTGTACGTGTCCGGCGACGACAAGACGGCGGCCGAGGTGCGGGCGCTCGCCCCCGGCGTCGTGACGACGACGGTCAAGAAGGGCGTCACGCGCCTGTGCGCCGAACTGTGCCCTCCGCAGGAGGCCCGGGAGCGCATGCGCGCCGACGCCGAGAGCGCCGTGCGGCGCCGCGCGGAGGCGCGGCCGCTCGTCTGGAACGGGCGGCCGCTGACGCTCACGTTCACGCGCGCCGAGTTCTGCGATCGCGCGGCCTCCTGCCCGGGGGCGAAGCGGCTCGACGGGCGCACGCTGAAGATCGCGGGGGAGACGTACGAGGAGATCTACCTGAGCTTCCTCACCTGCGTCCGACTCTCCGATCTGGAGGGCTGAGGCGCGAGGCCGGAGCGGGACTTCGCCGCACCGGCGACGGCTCGGCGGCTGCCGGGCCGCAGTTGCGGGGGTGCCGCAGGTGTGGTGAACTACTGCGGCGGGCGGATGTAGTGTAGTTGGTAACACGTCAGCTTCCCAAGCTGAAGATCGCGGGTTCGAGTCCCGCCATCCGCTCCAATCCTCGCTCGCCGCGCCTGTCTACGTGCCGCCCCACGCTTCCGTTCGGCTGCCCACTTGACTTCAGTCAGGCTTCCCTCGTGCTGATGGTTAGGGTATCCTAACTACGTCCACTGGACGCCCTGCCGGCGGTGATGCAGGCGTCCGTCCCGCGACTCCCAGGCGGAGGATCATCGTGAGCAATCGCACGCACGGCATCGAGGAGTACCTCGAGGCGCTGTTCAAGCTCGAGCGCGGCGAAGAGCCGGTGACCGTCAAGCGCGTCGCGGAGGAACTGCGCGTGGCGCCGCCGTCGGTGTCGGAGATGCTGGGCAGGATGCGCGCCTCCGGGCTCGTGGAGGCGCCGGGCGGGGCGGGCGTGAAGCTCACCCCGGAGGGTGAGCTCGAGGGCGCCCGCCTGGTGCGCCGCCACCGACTCAGCGAGCGCTTCCTCGTGGACTATCTCGGCATGCCCTGGGACGCGGTCCACGACGAGGCCTGCAAGTTCGAGCACGTCCTGAGCCCGGAGGTCGAGGCGCGCCTCGCGGAGCAGCTCGGCGACCCCCGCACCTGCCCGCACGGCCACGTCATCCCGCAGGCGGACGGCTCGCTCGCGGAGGAGGCGCTCAGGCCGCTCTCGAGCTTCGCCGTCGGCGAGTCCGGCGTCATCGGCTGCATCGCCGAGGAGAGCGGCGACTTCCTGCGCTACCTCGCCTCTCTGGGCCTGCTGCCGGACACCCCGGTCGAAGTGGAGAGCGTGGCGCCCTTCGGGGGTCCCGTGCTCGTGCGCGTGGCCGGGTCCCAGTACGCGCTTGGGCGCGAGGTGGCGGGGAAGATCCTCGTGAGGGCGTAGCGCCGTGGCGACCGTCCTCAGGCCACGGCGCAGAGTGCGCGCGGCGTCGGCGTCCGCGCCGGACAAGGGGCCGCGACCGCTCGTCGTGTGCGTCGCCGGCAACCCGAACGTCGGCAAGACGTCCCTGTACAACGCGCTCACCGGTGCGGTCGGCGAGACCGCCAACTACGCCGGCGTGAGCGTCGCGGCGGCGTCGGTCTGCACGCACTGGGGCGAGCGGCGCGTGGAGGTCGTCGACCTGCCCGGAAGCTACGCGCTCGAGGGCCACGAGGGCGACCACGTCGTCGCGCGCGAGGCCCTGATGGAGCGGCGGCCGGACGTCGTCGTCGCGGTCGCCGACGCCACGAACCTCGCGCGCAGCCTGTACCTGCCGCTGCAGCTCCGCGACCTGGGCTACCGGGTCGCGCTCGCCGTCAACCTCTCGGACGAGGCCCGCCGCCGCCGGCGCGAGCCCGACGCGCGCGTGCTGGCGGAGGAGATGGGCATCCCCGTCGTGGCGACGGTGGCGCCGCGCGGCGAGGGCCTGCCCGAACTCCAGGTCGCGGCGCTCGAAGTCGCCGCCATCGAGGAGGTCTTTGAGGATCCCGGCCACATCGTGGGGACGCCGTTGCCCGCCGCGGCCGAGGCGCGGATCGCCGCGCTCGCGGCGGCGATCGCCGCCAAGGC
>CAIWHY010000278.1 GCA_903912585.1 uncultured Thermoleophilia bacterium
CTGCCGCTCTTTCCCCATTCGACGATTACCAAGGGCAGCTTTGGCGGCAGCGTCGAGGGCGAATCGGTCAACCTGCTGCGCGCCTCCTGGTTCGCCATGAGCTTTGTCGATTTGTACGCCGCCACCGCGCACGAGCCCTATCTGGCCTATGCCCGGCACATCGCCGACACCACCGTCAAGTTCCAAGATGCGGACGGGAGCTTTCCCTACCGGGTGAACCCGGAGACCGGCGAGGTCGTGGTCATCGAGATGAACCCGCGCGTCTCGCGCAGCTCGGCGCTCGCCTCCAAGGCCACCGGCTTCCCGATCGCGAAGATCGCCGCCCGGCTCGCGGTGGGCTACACCCTGGACGAGATCGACAACGACATCACGCGCAGGACGCCCGCCTGTTTCGAGCCGACGCTCGACTACGTGGTCGTCAAGATGCCGCGCTGGGCCTTTGAGAAGTTCCCCATGGCCGACCACGAGCTGACCACGCACATGAAGAGCGTGGGCGAGGTCATGGCGATCGGCCGCACCTTCAAGGAGGCGTTCCTCAAGGCGATGCGCTCGCGCGAGCTGGAGACGCCGCACGACCTGCCGGGCGAGATCGGCGCGCTGCGCCAGGCGCTCGCCATCCCCACCGCCGAGCGCTACGAGCTCGTGCTGCAGGCGTTCCGCCAGGGCATGGAGACCGACGAGGTCCACGAGCTCACGGGCATCTCGTCGTTCTTCCTCTCGGAGCTGCGCGACGTGGTCGAACTGGAGCGGGAGTTGCGCGCAGCGCCGCAGCTGACGGCGGAGGTCCTGCGGCGCCACAAGCGCTACGGCTTCAGCGACCGGCGCATCGGCGAGCTCACGGGGCGCGGCGAGCGCGAGGTCCGCGCCCTGCGCCTCGAGGCCGGCGTGACGCCGGTCTACAAGGCCGTCGACACCTGCGCCGCCGAGTTCCAGGCGGAGACCCCGTACTTCTACTCGACCTACGAGGAGGAGAACGAAGCCGTGCCCGGCGACAAGGAGCGCGTCGTCATCCTCGGCAGCGGCCCCAACCGCATCGGGCAGGGCATCGAGTTCGACTACTGCTGCGTGCACGCCGCTCTCACGGTACGGGAGCTCGGCTACGAGGCGGTCATGGTCAACTGCAACCCGGAGACTGTCTCGACTGACTACGACGTCTCGGACCGCCTCTACTTCGAGCCGCTCACCTTCGAGGACGTCGCCAACGTCGTCGCCAACGAGCGGCCCAAGGGCGTGATCGTGCAGTTCGGCGGCCAGACGCCGCTCAAGATCGCGCGCGCGCTGGCGGAGGCGGGGATCCCCATCCTGGGGACGCCGCAGGAGTCGATCGACCTGGCCGAGGACCGGGGGCGCTTCGGCAGGCTGCTCGAGGAGCTCGGCGTCCGCTGCCCCGAGTACGGCCTCGCGACCACGGCCGCCGAGGCGGCAGTGGTCGGCGCGCGGATCGGCTACCCGCTGCTGGTGCGGCCCTCCTACGTGCTCGGCGGCCGCGCCATGCAGATCGTGTACGGCGCCGCCGAGCTGGAGCTGTACATGACCTCGGCGGCGCGCGTGAGTCCGGATCACCCGGTGCTCATCGACAAGTTCCTCGAGGACGCCATCGAAGTCGACGTGGACGCCATCAGCGACGGCGAGGACGTCTACATCGGCGCCGTCATGCAGCACGTCGAGGAGGCCGGGGTGCACTCCGGCGACTCCGC
>CAIWHY010000279.1 GCA_903912585.1 uncultured Thermoleophilia bacterium
CAGGCCGAACGCGCCGGCACCTCGCCGTACGCCCGCCGCGAGTCTGGCGAGCGCCTTGCTGCGGGGCCGCCGGAGCCGCTCGCGGCGCGCCTGGGGGCGCCGGTCGCTCCACCGCGAAGCCACCCCCAGCGCGCGTCCGCTGCGGCGTATCGCGGCGCGGCGCCGCGTGCGCCACACGACGCGCGGCTGCCGGATGCGGTCGAAGCCGTCCTCGCCGACTGGTTCGCGCTGCGCGCCGCGGCGTCGTCTCCCCGCGATTGGGAGCACGCCGGCGGCCGCGCCGTCCGGGCGTCGGGCAAGCCGGTCCAGCAGCCGCTCGCGCAGCTTCCGGGGACCGGCCTCCCGCCGGGCGCTGCGGGCGCCGGGACGGGCGCCTCGCCGTTCGTCGGTCAACCATGGTCCTGGGGCACGCCGCGAGACCGCATCGCGCGGTTCTGGCGCCAGGAGCTCCACATCGATCCGGACGGCCCCGTGCCCGACCTCATCCCGCTCCTCGAGGACGTCGCCGGCATCGAGGTCGTCGTAGCGCGCCTCGACCGGGAGACCCCTGTGTGCGGATGCGCCGTACGCGAGGGCGCCGCCTTCGTCTTCGTCAATGCTGCGCGCCCGGTCGTGCTGCAGCGCTTCGCGCTGGCCCACGCCCTCGGCCACCTGGCGCTCGGGCACGGCGGCGTGCTCGACGAGCGCATCGACTGGGGGCAGGGCAACGCCCGCGAAGGCGAGACCAACGACTTCGCCGAGGAGCTGCTGGTGCCGGTCGCCGCCGTGGCCCGCTGGTACGACCGCCACGGCGACCCCGCGCCGGACGTCGAGACCATCGTGGAGCTCGCCAACGCCTTCGGCGTGAGCTTCTGGGCGGCGATGTACAGGTCGCGCGCGGCGCGCAAGCTCAACCCCAAACGTCAGGCGGCGCTGACCGCCGAGCTGCGCCGCCTCGAGTGGCAGCTCCTGCCGCGGCAGGCGTTCCTCGGCGGCCTCAAGGACACGCTCACGGCGCTGACGCCGGACGAGGTGCGTTCAGCGGGGGAGTCCGGCCCGCCGGCGGTGCTGCGCGTGCCGGCGCGCATGCGTGCGTGGGCGCTGCGCGCGGTCGCGAACGGTGGGCTCAGCCTCGAGCGCGCCGCGGCGGCACTGCGCATGCCGGCCGGCGAGCTTGCGCGCGCGCTCGAGAGAGCCGGCGTCGAGTAGACCGCGAAGGCGCGGCCCCAGTGGATCGGCGGAGCGGCGGACCGGCCCGGGCTGATCGGCGGGCGCAGCCTGACTTGCCTCAGTAGACCTCGGGCACGAACGTCTGGCTGTCGATCGGCGGGCGCACGTAGCCCTTGTCCGGCGGCCGCTCCCCCAGCTTGAGGTCCTTCTGCGTCACGTCCTGATAGGGGATCTGCGACAGCAGGTGGTGGATCATGTTGAGGCGGGCGCGGCGCTTGTCGTCGGCGTTGACGACCCACCACGGCGAGTCCTTGGTATCCGTGTAGGCGAACATCTCGTCCTTGGCCTGTGAGTACTCCACCCAGCGCAAGCGGCTCTCCTGGTCCATGGGGCTGAGCTTCCAGACCTTGAGGGGATCCTTGAGACGCGACTGGAAGCGCTTCTCCTGCTCCTCGTCGGCGACGCTGAACCAGTACTTGAGCAGGATGAGGCCGCTGCGGATCTGCATGCGCTCGAACTCGGGACAGGTGCGGAAGAACTCCCAGACCTCATCCTCGGTGCAGAAGCCCATCACCCGCTCGACGCCGGCGCGGTTGTACCAGGAGCGGTCGAACAGCACCATCTCGCCGGCTGCCGGCAGGTGCGGGACGTAGCGCTGGAAGTACCACTCGGTGCGCTCCCGCTCTGTCGGCGTCCCAAGCGCGGCGATGCGCACCACGCGCGGGTTGAGGTGCTCCGTGATGCGCTTGATCGTGCCGCCCTTGCCGGCGGCGTCGCGTCCTTCGAAGATGACGGCGACGCGCAGGCCGGCGTGCTTGATCCACTCCTGCAGCTTGACGAGCTCCACCTGCAGCTTGAGCAGGTCGACCTCGTATTCTTCGCGGTCGAGCCGCTTGTGGGATGCGTCGAGGCGAGCTCCAGATGGCGGCGCGCTGCCGACGAGCTGGGGTCTGTCGTCGCTCGACTTCTTCTTGCTCGGTCTGTCGGCCATCGGCCTACCCTCTCGCTCGCGCGGCGCGGACGCGTCCCATCATAGTCCAGGCGCGCAAGCGGGGGGAGTACCTGTCGCGCCTGATGTATCCTGCGCTCAGCCAGCAACGCGAAGTGGAGAACCTCTGGAGCCGTCG
>CAIWHY010000280.1 GCA_903912585.1 uncultured Thermoleophilia bacterium
ACAGACGCCGGCGGCGGCCGCGGCTTTCTGGCGCGCCGTGCAGCAGCCGCTGGGTACCGGCGGCGCGCAAGGGCCTTCCGCTGCGGTCTCGCAAGCCGCCGGCTCCAGCCTTCCCGGCTTGCTCCAAGGCCTGCTCGGCGCGCAGCAGCGCGCTGCTGCCCTGCGCCTCAAGGCGCTCACCACGGCGCCGGGCACGGTGCTCTTCGAGGTCGTGCCCAAAGCCCCGCCGTCTTCGGTGGCGGCGCAAAACCTCGCCGTGCGCGTCTACGACCAGGGGCCGCCGGCGGGCACGAAGCTCTACGTCGGCGGCACCTCGATGACCGTCCACGACTTCGTGCACGTGCTGTACCGGAAGTTCCCCTGGATCATCGGCTGCGTGGTGTGCGTGACGGCGCTCGTGCTCCTGGTCCTGCTGCGCAGCGTCTTCTTGCCGGTGAAAGCGGTGATCATGAACGTACTCTCGCTGCTGGCCGGCTACGGGGCCGTCGTCTGGATCTTCCAGTACGGCCATCTCGAGTGGCTCCTGCATTTCAGAAGCAGCGGCGCGATAGACGCCGAGCTGCCGGTGATCCTCTTCTGCACGGTCTTCGGCGTCTCGATGGACTATGAAGTCTTCCTGCTCACGCGTATGCGCGAGGCTTGGCTCGAGACCGGCGACAACGTCCAGGCCGTCCGCTTCGGCCTGGCGCGCACCGGCCGCATCATCACCAGCGCCGCTCTCATCATCGTGGTCGTCGGGCTGTCGTTCGCCTTCACGTCGATCCTCGTGACCAAAGCGATCGGCGTGGGTCTGGCCGTCGCCGTCGCGCTCGACGCTAGCGTGATCCGGATCCTCATGGTCCCTGCCTTCATGCGCCTGCTCGGACGCTGGAACTGGTGGCTGCCGCCGTGGCTCGAGCGCATTCTGCCGCGCGTCGAGTAGCGGCGGGACGGAGCAGAGTGACCCGGCGGCGCAGATGAGCAAGCTCGGCGACAGCTTCGCCTCGCTCGGCGAGCGGCAGTTCCGCCTGCTGTTCACCGGCCAGGCGATCTCGGTGGTCGGGTCGATGTTCCGGGTGGTGGCCCTCCCCTTCGCCGTTCTCGCGATCGGGGGTACGGCCACCGACATCGGCATCGTCGAGGCCGCCGGCCTCGTGCCTCTGGCTCTGCTCGTCCTCGTCGGCGGCGTGTGGGCCGACAGGCTGCCGCGGCGCTGGGTCATGCTGGACGCCGACCTCGTGCGGACAGTGCTACAGCTCGCCGCCGCGGGGCTCCTCATAGGCGGCGTGGCGCACGTGTGGCATCTCGCCTTGCTGCAGGTCGGGATGGGCGTCGCGGAGGCGTTCTTCGGCCCGGCGTACACAGGCCTCGTGCCTGAGGTCGTCAGCCCGCCGCGACTGCAGCAGGCGAATGCGCTCCAGGGGCTGGTGTCCAGCGGGGCCATCACCCTGGGAGCCTTCCTGGCCGGCATCCTGGTCGCGGCTCTGGGCGCGGGATGGGCGATCGGCATCGACGGACTGAGCTACCTGGTCAGCGCCTGGTTCCTTCTGCGGCTGCGGCCGGCGGCGTTCCTGGGCCGGCCGTCGGGCAGGACGGGCGTCACCGCCATGGGCCCGGCCTTGGCCGGCGAGGAGGCGGCCGTCGACGCGGCGCCCGTGGCCGGCGGGCGAAGCTTCTTTCGCGATCTCGCCGCGGGCTGGCGCGAGTTCACGAGCCACACGTGGATCTGGGTCATGGTGGCCGGCGCGGCGGCGTTCCTGTTCGCCATCGACGGCCCCATCCAGGTGCTGGGCCCGATCGTCGCGCGCGACGCCTACGACGGTGCGCGCACCTGGGGCTTGACGTCGGCCGCGATGGGCATTGGTCAGATCGCCGGGGGGCTGCTGAGCCTGAGCTGGCGCCCGCGGCGGCCGATGCTGGTGATTGCAGCGGGGATGAGCCTGACCGCGCTCCCCGTGGTGTTCCTGGCCCTGGAGGCGCCGGTGTGGACGCTGTACTTGTCCCTCGCGGTCGTGGGCGTCGAGTGGGGCCTCTACGATCCCTTCTGGCTGACCTGCATGCAGAAGGAGGTCGCGCCCGACATGATCTCGCGCGTGTCGGCCTACGACTACCTCGGGGTGCTCGCGTTCTACCCGGCGGGCCTGGCGCTCGCCGGCCCGCTGGCGGACGCCTTCGGCATCGCTACCGTGCTGTGGGTGAGCGCCGGCGTGGCCATCCTGGTGAGCGTCTTCCAGCTCGCCTGGCGTGACGTGCGCGCGCCGCACGACATGGGGGCGCCGCCTGGTTGACGCCGGCGGCGCCTGCTGCCACTCTCCAGGACGCCGAGTCTGGCTTCAACGTGGGGAGCACGTGCTGGAGGAGATCAGCCACATCGAGGCCGTTGACAGCGTGCGCGTGCTCGCCAACGACGAGCGCCTGCACCTGCTGCGCCTGCTCATGCGTGGGCCGGCGACGCTCACGCAGCTTGGAGCCGTGATGGGGCACCATCCCGCGTGGGTGCGCCATCACCTGCTCTCGCTCGAGCACGCCGGGCTCGTCGAGCTCGTGGAGACGCGGCACACGAAGAACTTCACGGAGAAGTTCTACTGCGCCACGGCCCGCGCCTACGCGGTGAACTTCATGGTCCTGCCGGAGGTCGGGGAGGACGGGCTGCTCGTGCTGTTGGGCAGCGACGACCTGGCCCTTGACCTTCTCGCCCAGCGCCTGCGCGAGAGCGAGGGGACGCCGGACGTGGTGACCATCGCCATGGGTAGTCTCGAGGGCCTCATCGCCCTGCGCCAAGGGCTCGGCCACGTCGCCGGCTGCCATCTGCTCGACCCGGAGACCGGCGACTTCAACCGTTCCTACGCCCGCGCGCTGTTCCCGGGGCGCGAGCTGCAGCTGATCACGCTCGCGCACCGGCAGCAGGGGCTCATCGTGCCGCCCGGCAACCCGCGCGGCTTCCGGGGGCTCGACGAGGCGGTCGCCGGCGGCGCGCGCATCGTGAACCGCAATCGCGGGTCGGGGACGCGCGTCTGGCTCGACCGTCTGCTGGCGGTCGCCGGCATCGACCCGGCGGGCGTGCCCGGCTACGAGCGCGAGGTGGCGACGCACGAGCAAGCCGCCCGGGCCGTGGCCGACGGCTCGGCCGACGTGGCCCTCGGCATCTTCGCGGCCGCCGGCGCTCAGGGCCTCAGCTTCGTGCCGCTCATGGAAGAGCGCTACGACCTCGTGACACCGACGCCGATCTACAAGAGCGACCTGATGGCGCCGCTCCTGGCGCTGCTACAGGACGAGGGATTCAAGCGGTCGGTGGACGATCTGGGCGGGTACTCCACGCGGGAGACCGGGGCCGTCGCGGCCCTCGCCATCTGACAGGCCGCGCCGTCGAGCGGAGGGCTACGCGCCGCGTTCAGCCCCGTCCTAGACCGCCTCGCCCGTCGCCTCCCATTCGGCGTACAGCCCGGCGTACCGTCCGCCGGCGGCCACGAGCTCGTCGTGCGTGCCGCGCTCGACGATCCGGCCGTCGTCCACCACGACGATGTCGTCGGCGTAGCGGACGGTGCTCAGGCGGTGCGCCACGATGACGCTGGTGCGGCCGCGGAACAGGACTTCCATGGCGCGGTCGATGCGGCGCTCGCTCTCGGCGTCCACACTCGAGGTCGCCTCGTCGAGGATCAGGATGCGCGGGTCGGCGAGCAGCGCCCGCGCGAAGCTGATCAGCTGCCGCTGCCCGGTGCTGAGCGCCGAGCCGCCCTCCTGCACGTCGGTGTCGTAGCCGTCCGGCAGCGACGTCACGAAGTCGTGCACTCCCACGATGCGCGCCACACGCTTCACCTCTTCCGCTTCGGCGGTCGGCCGTGCGAAGCGGATGTTGTCCATCACGGAGCCACTGAACAGGAACGCCTCCTGGGGCACGACCGCGAGCTGCTCGCGCAGCGACGCCATCGTGACGCCGCGCAGGTCGTGGCCGTCGACGAGGACGGCACCCTCGGTGGGGTCGTAGAAGCGCGCCAGGAGCTTGATGACCGTCGACTTGCCGGCGCCGGTGGCGCCCACGAGCGCGACGGTCTTGCCGGCGGCGAGCGTGAGGTCGATGTCGTGGAGCACCGGGGAGTCCGCGTTGTAGCCGAAGGTCACGTGGTCGAGCCGCACTTCGCCGCGCACGTCCGGCAGGGCGACGGCGTCGGGCGCATCCTGCAGGTCCGGGTCGGTGTCGAGGACGGTGTAGATCTTCTGAACCGCGGCCATCGACGATTGGAAGGTGTTGTAGAGCTGGCTGAGCTGCTGGAGCGGATCGAAGAAGGCGTTGAGATAGCCGATGAAGGCGACCAGCACGCCGATCTGCAGGGCCTTGCCGCTGACCAGCGAGCCGCCGTACCAGAGGACGATCACGACCGCGGCGGCCGACATGAACTCCACGAAGGGGAAGTAGAGGCCACTCTGCACCACGGTGCGATAGTTGACGTCGCGGTAGGCGGCGTTGGCGACCGCGAGCTGGGCGTAGTCGCTGTCCTCGCGGCGGAACGCCTTGATGACGCGCATGCCGCTGAGCGACTCCTGCAGGTGCGCGCTCACGTCTCCGATCTTGTTGCGCACCTGGGCGTAGGCGACGGCGGACTTGGCGCGGAAGATGAGCGTGGCGACGATGAGGAACGGCACGATGCTCAGCGTCGCCAGGGCGAGGCGCCAGTCGAGGATGAAGAGGAACACGATGGCGCCGACGAAGGTCAGCGAGTTGGTCACCAGCGAGGTGACGCCGTCGGTGACGAGCTGGTCGAGCGCGTCGATGTCGTTGGTGAGCCGGCTCACGATCCAGCCGGTCTTCTGGCGGCTGAAGAAGTCGAGCGTGAGCTTCTGCAGATGCGCGAAGAGGTTGCGGCGCAGGTCGTAGATGATGTGCTCGCCGACCCAGCTGGTGAGGTAGGTCTGCAGGTAGCTGGCGCCGAGGTTGAGCAGGCTGACGCCGATGAAGGCCACGATCACCCAGGTGAGGACGGTGGTGTCCTTCTTGCCGATGCCGCCGTCGATGGCGATCTTGATGAGGTACGGCACGGCCAGCGTGCTCAGCGTGACGACGATCATGGCGACGAGACTGAAGATGGCGCGCGCCCGGTACGGATAGGCGAGGCGCGCCAGCCGGGCGAGCTTGAGCTCGCGCGCGAGGTGCACGAAGGCGCGCCATCCCTTGAGTTCCTCGAGGCTGGCGCCGGACCCGTGCGGGCCTGAGGCGTGGCGGGAGGAGGTGGCCATCAGGCCGCGCCCCCCGTCGGTCCGCCGGCCGGCTCGGCGAGGCGCCCGGCCCCCGAAGCGCCCGCGCCGTCCGCCTCCGGCTCGTTGACCTCGACGCGGTCGAAGTCGCAGTGCTCCTCCTCGGCGCGGCCGAACATGCGCGAGTAGAGACCGTCGGCGGCCATCAGCTCCTCGTGCGTGCCGCGCTCGGAGATGCGTCCCTTGTCCATCACCACGATCTCGTCCGCCAGCGAGATGGTGCTGGGCCGGTGGGCGATGATGAAGGTCGTGCGCCCGTAGGTGACCTCCTGGAGGGCGCGGCGGATCTTGAACTCGGTCTCGACGTCGACGCTCGAGGTGGCGTCGTCGAGGATGAGGATGCGCGGGTCCATCACCAGCGCCCGCGCAATGGCGACGCGCTGGCGCTGACCGCCACTGAGCGTGAAGCCGCGTTCGCCGATGACGGTCTCGTAGCCCTTGGGGAGGGCTTCGATGAACTCATCGGCCTGCGCGGCCTTGGCCGCCTCCCGGACCTGCTCGTCGGTCGCGTCCGGCCGGCCCAGGCGGATGTTCTCCGTTATCGAGGTGCTGAACAGGAACGGGTCCTGGTTCACGATGCCGATGTGGCTGCGCAGGCTGTTGAGCTGCAGCCTGCTCACGTCCTGCCCGTCGATGAGCACGCGGCCCGCGCCCGGGTCGTAGAAGCGCGGGATCAGGTTGGTCAGCGTCGTCTTGCCGCAGCCGGTGTGGCCGACCAGCGCGACGGTGCGGCCGGCCGGGACCGCGAGGCTCACGGCCTCGAGCACCGGCCGGTCGACGTAGCTGAAGTACACGTTGTCGAACGTGACGGCCCCGGCGGGCGCTTCGGCCTCGGCGCCGGCTTCCCCTCTTGTCCCGGCGCCCGCACCGGCGCCGGCGGCCGCCGGCGCGACCAGCGGCCGCGCGTCCGGCCGCTCCGTCATCTCCAGCGGTGCGTCGAGGATCTCGTACACGCGGTTGCCGCTGGCGATGGCGCGCTGCGCGAGGCCGGTGAGCCAGCCGATGATCTGCGCGGGATACACGAACATCATCAGGTAGCTGTAGAAGGCCACCAGCGCGCCGAGCGTCATCTGGCCGTCGATCACCTGCCGCCCGCCGTAGTACAGCAGGAACGCCACGGCCAGGTTGGGGATGAAGGCGATCAGCGGGATATAGACGGCGCGCACGCGCGCCGCGGCCACGCTGGCCTCGAACACCCGGTAGCTGCGCTCGCTGAACTTCACCAGCTCGTCGTCCTCGCGCGCGAAGATGCGCACGATGCGCGAGCCCACCACGTTCTCCTCCGCCGCCTCCGTGACGTCGGCGATCTTCTGCTGCACGTCCTGCAGGATCGGCCGCAGCTTGGCGCTGAAGCGCAGCGTCACGAAGAGCAGCGCCGGCAGGAACGCCATCGACATCAGCGCCAGCTGCCAGTCGAGCGCGAACAGCAGGATCACGACGGCGACCATCATCACGGCGTTGGTGCTGAAGAAGACGAGCCCGTAGCCGAGGAACATGCGCACGTTCTGCACGTCGCTCATGGCGCGGCTCATGAGCTGGCCGGTGGGCCAGCGGTCGAAGTAGCTGGCCGGCTGGCTGAGCAGCCGCGCCCACAGCCGGTTGCGCAGGTCGTACTCTATCCCGAGGCTCGCCTTGCCGGTCGCGAGTCGTCTGGCGACGGAGACGACGAGGCGCACGAGGGCGATGCCGAGCAAGGCGAGGCCGTACACGGCGAGCTTGCTGGTCTGACCTCCGAGCAGCGCGTTGTTGATCGTGAGCTGCGTGATGCGCGGCACCAGGAGGCCGAGGCCCATCTGGATGAACGCCAGCACGAAGCCCACGAGCGTGAGCAACTTGTAGTCGCCGAGCAGCTTGGTGATGCGCCAGAAGGTCTTCATCTGACGGCTAGCTTACCCGGCCTGCGGCTTCGGCAGCGAGCGGCGCTCGCGAGGTGAGACCGCGCGGCCACGGACTGACGGCTCTGCAGGGAGCCCTGGCGCCACGGGCGCTCTCGGGCAGTTGAGGAGCTGATGTGGAACTTGAAGCGGCTGCATGGCCGAGCGACCGTCAGAGGAAGCGGCTGTTTGACAGGAAGTCCTTCGCGGACATATCGTCCGAGCGTGGACACCGTAGACCATCCCAACTGGCTGGAGCCGCACGTGGCGATGTGCGAGGCGGTCGTCGCACTGTTCCACCCCTTCGCAGAGGTCGCGGTCCACGACATCCGCCGGGACCGCATCGTCGCGCTGTGGAACCCGATCTCCGAGCGCGCGGTAGGCGACGCGTCGCTGCTCGATGAGCTGCCCGACTCCGCGGGCGACGCGTGCGTCATCGGCCCGTACCCGAAGGTGCTCGCTGACGGACGGGCGATCACATCGGTGAGCGTCGTGCTGCACAACGCCAAGGGAGCGCGGCGCGGGCTGCTCTGCATCAACTTCGACCGCTCGCCGTTCGACGGCGCCATCGAACTCCTCTCGAGGTTCGCGACGCCGGTCCAGGAGCGTCCGCCGGAGCTCTTCGAGCGCGACTGGCGCGAGCAGATCGCCCTGCTGGTCGACGCTGAGTGCCGCGCTCGGCAGCTGCGCCGCGATCGGCTCACCCGCGGGCAGCGTCTCGCGCTCGTCCGGCTCATCGACGAACGCGGCCTGTTCGCGACCCGCAACGCCGCGGCGCACGCGGCGCGCGCCCTGGGCGCGTCTCGCACCACCATCTACGCCTTGCTCAAGGAGGCCCGCACATGAAGCCGCTGCGCACGTTCCGCCTGGAGGAGTACCTCGGCGAGTGGGAGTTCAGCGCCCGCTACTACCTGACCGCCTCGGACGCGGAAAGTGTGACGCTCGCGGAACTGCTGGCGATGGGCACTGAGGAAGACCGCGCGGGCTTCATGGCGATGCCGCTGTCGTACATCGAGACCTGGGGGACCGGGGACCTGCGTGAGGCGGTGGCCGGCACCTACGACAACGTCGATGCCGGCCACGTCCTGGCGTTCGCAGGGGCGCAGGAGGCGATGTTCTGGGCGATGCAGGAACTGGCCGGTCCCGGCGACCACGCCGTCGTGACCGTCCCGTGCTACCAGTCGATGGAGACGGTCACCGTGGCCACCGGGGCGGACGTGAGCGCACTCGTCATGCGCCGCGAGAACGGCTGGGCGCTGGACCTCGACGAGCTGCGCGGCCTGCTGCGCCCGAACACGAAGCTGATCGCGGTCAACTACCCCAACAACCCCACCGGCTACGTGCCGGACGCGGCGACGTTCCGGGCCCTCGTCCAGCTCTGCGACGAGCGCGGCATCCGCCTCTTCTGCGACGAGGTGTACCGCGGCATCGAGGTCGACCGGGAGCGCACGCTGCCGCAGGCAGCGGACCTGTCGGAGACGGCCCTCTCGCTCAACGTGGCCTCCAAGTCGTACGGGCTTCCCGGCCTGCGCGTCGGCTGGCTCGCGTGCCGTGACCGCGCCCTGCTCGAGCGCCTTGAGAAGCGCAAGCACTACACGTCGATCTGCAATCCCGGTCCCAGCGAGTACCTCGCCGCGATCGCCCTGCGGAACCGCGAGCGCCTCTGGGACCGCAACCGCGGCATCGTCGCCGCCAATCGTCCGCTCTGGGAGGCGTTCTTCGCCCGACGGGCCGACCTGTTCGACTGGGAGCCGCCGGTCGGCGGGTGCGTGTGCTTCCCCCGCTACAAGGGCGGGGACGTGGACGACCTCGCGCGGCGCCTGGCCATGAAGGAGGGCGTCGTCGTGCTCCCGGCGAGCGTCTACTACTCCGAGCTCGCCGACGTGCCGACCGACCACTTCCGCGTGGGCCTCGGCCGACTCGGACTCGGGGCGGGTCTGGAGGCGTTCGAACGCTTCCTGCGCAAGGAGTAGCAAGAGCGGTCGCCCGCGCGTTCTGGCGGTACACTTGTCGCCCGGCCTGAGCGGCCGGCGACGACCCATGACGCAGCCCACCGACACCCCGCCGCCGACGCGGCCCTCCGAGGCGCTCCCCGCCTGGCTCCTGCGGTCGCAGCCGGCGCCGCCGGCCGCAGGCCGTAGCGGCGTCTCGTTCCTCAGCAGGTTCGTCCTGGGGATCGGCCGGTTCCTCGAGGAAGCCTTTGCCGGTGAGGCGCTGAGCGCCCGGCCCGGCCTGCTCCAGGGCCTCGACGCGCGCGCCAAGATCGTCGGCCTTCTCGCCCTCGTCGTCACAGCCGCGCTGACGACGGACCTGGCGGCGCTGCTGCTGCTCCTCGCCGCCGGCGTCGCTCTCATCCCACTCAGTCGTCTCGAGTTCCGCCGCTTCGCCTTGCGCGCCTGGCTCGTCGTGCCGGTCTTCACGCTGCTCATCGCGCTCCCGGCGACGACGAGCTGGGTCACGCCCGGCGACGCCGTCATCCCCTTGTGGGGCTCGGGTTCGATCACCGACAACGGGCTGCTCGTCGCGGCGCGGCTCGTGGTGCGCGTCACCGCCGCCGTCACCTTTGGCGTGTTGCTCGCCGTCACGACGCGCTGGGACGTGCTCGTGCGCGGCCTGCGCGTGCTCTGGGTGCCGCGCTCGTTCGTCTTCATCCTCACGGCCACGTACCGTTACGTCTTCCAGCTGCTGCGCCTCACGCAGGAGCTGGTGACGGCACGGCTGAGCCGGAGCGTCGGACCGGTGAGCCGCCGCGACGACCGCAGGTTCATCGCGGCGGCGGTCGGCACCCTCTTCGTGCGCTCGCAGGCCCTCGGCGAGGAGGTGCACCTGGCGATGCTGGCGCGCGGCTACACGGGCGAGGTCGTCACCCTCGAGCGCCTGCGCTGGCGCGCCCGCG
>CAIWHY010000281.1 GCA_903912585.1 uncultured Thermoleophilia bacterium
CGCCCCCTTCTCCGCCTGCCGGCAAGCTGTGCGGCTCGCGGGCGGCCCAGCCGGCCCCGACGCGGCGGCCGGCCGTCGGCCGCGCGCCCTCAGGCAGCGTGCCGCAGTCGATCGTCGGGCGCCGCGGAGGCACTCGCCGTGGGCAGCAGCGACGTGGGCGCGGCGGTCGCGCCAGCCTGCTCCGCGCTCGACCGCGACTTGCTCGAGAGGCCGGCGATCAGGCCGACGGCAAGCAGAGCCGCAGCGGCGACCAGCGCGGCGATCCCGCTGCCGATCCCGGGCTCACTCACCGGCACGGCCTTGCCGAAGGGCTGCGGCGCCGCGTTCGGCACGGGCAGCGGCACGGCCGCCACGACGCCGCCGGTGTTGCCGGCACCGAGCGCAGTGCCGCTGGTGCGCGACGCCTCAAGCGCAGCCCTGAGCATCGCCGGCGTAGCCGCAAAGGCGGCACCGCCGGAGGAAACGGCACCCAGCGTCGTGCCTTCAGTCGCGTACGCGGCGTGCGCCGCCTGCAGGTTCGCCGCCGCCGGCCCTGCCATCGCCGGCGCGACGGCCAGCGCGAGGCCGGCCAGAGCCACGACCGCAAGCACCACGCAGATGCGGCCCTTGCCGGCCTTCCCGGATGTCCTGTACACGTTCATGATCCCCTCCCCTGGGTTCCCCCGCGCGAGCGGAACGGGAGCCCCCTCTCCAACTTGCCCTTGCGGTCATCCGCCCACGACAGACAGACTAGGACCCTGCGCGCAGCGGCGCGTCACCCTCATCGGGTGAACAGGCGGATAGTAGGCACTGGTCCGGAAACGAAGAGAAAGGCGCGACGTGGACGCAAGACCACAGAAGGCCGCTGCAAGGCCGACGCGCCGCGGCAAGTTCTTCTCCCTGCCGAGCGTGGTGGGGACGGCCGCCGGCGTGGCCGTGTTCGCCCTGACGATGATGCCTTCGCTGCTGCCGCGGCCGTGGCTCATGCAGGGAGTCATCAGCGGCATCGTTTTCGCGGTGGCCTACGGCTTCGGAGCTTTCGCAGCGTGGGTCGTCCGCCGGCTGACGAAGTGGGAGCCCGCGGCGCGCACGCGGCGCATCGCCTGGCTCGTGGTCATCGTCGTCGGCGTGACCTGGGTGATCGTCTTCGTCGCCCTGGGCGCCGCCTGGCAGAACGAGGTGAGGCGCCTCGTCGGGGTCAGTCAAGTGGACTTCCTGTACGTCCTCAAGGCGGTGCCGGTCGCCGCGCTGACGGCGCTCGTCATCCTGTGGCTGGCACGCCTCCTGCGCGCCGCATCTCATGGAGCCCGCAGGCTGTTCGGCAAGCAGGCGCCGCGCTGGCTCGCCGCCGCGCTCGGGGTCTTCGTGGTCGCCCTCGTGGTCGTCGTCGCGCTGGCGGCCGCGTTCAAGACCTTCGAGAAGCTCTCGAACAACATCTACGGCAAGACGAACGCCACGACCGCCAGCGGCATCGTCCAGCCGCAGAGCGCGATGCGCTCCGGCAGCAGCGCCTCGCTGGTCAGCTGGCAGTCGCTCGGCCTGCAGGGACGCAGCTTCGTGGCCAGAGGGCCGAGCCAGGAGCAGCTGAGGGCCTTTAACGGGCGTCGGCCGACGGAACCCATCCGCGTCTACGTCGGCCTGGACAGCGCGCCGACGGCAGCGGCGCGCGCCGCGCTGGCGGTCAAGGAACTCGACCGCACGGGCGCCTTCTCGCGCAAGCTGCTGGTCGTCATGGGCGCCACCGGGACGGGCTGGATCGAGCCGCAGTCGGCCGACCCGCCCGAGTACATGTACAACGGCGACAGCGCCGAGGTGACGATCCAGTACTCGTTCCTGCCGAGCTGGATCAGCTTCATCACCGACAAAGCCAAGGCGACCGACGCCGGGCGCATGCTCTTCGACGCCGTCTACGCGGCCTGGAAAGGCCTGCCGGCGACCAACCGGCCCAAGCTCATCGCCTACGGCCTCAGCCTGGGCTCCTTCGCCGGCCAGGCGCCGTTCACGGGCGCCGCCGACTTCCGCACGCGCACCGACGGCGCCTACTTCGCGGGCACGCCCAACGACAGCCAGCCGTGGCGCACGCTCGAGGACACGCGTGACCCCGGCAGCCCCGAGTGGCAGCCCGCGTACGAGGGCGGCAGGACGATCCGCTGGGCGGCCCGGCCGGACGATGTCACGCCGCCGGCCGCCACCTGGACCAGCCCCCGCGTGCTGTATCTCCAGCACGGGTCGGATCCCGTCGTCTGGTGGAGCCCCAGGCTCGTCCTCCACAGGCCCGGCTGGCTGAGCGAGCCGCGGGCGCCGGACGTCTCGCCCGACACCCGGTGGTTCCCTCTGGTCACGTTCCTGCAGGTCACGGTGGACCAGTTCCTGGGGACCAGCGTCGCCAACGGTCACGGCCACAACTACGGCAACATGACCGTGTACGCGTGGGCGGCGGTCGCCGCCCCGCCCGGCTGGACCGCCGAGAAGACGCAGCAGCTGCAGACGACGGTCGACACGTACCACATAGAGTAGGTGGGACTCGCGCGCTGGATAGACCGCCACCCCGGTCTCGCCGAGACGGCCGCGGCCGCGGCGATCCTCTCCTACGGCTACTTCATCGTGCGCGTCATTCCGGGGCCCTGGTACGTGCCGGCCAACCTGACGGCGGCCGGCCTCGCCGTCCTCCTGGTCCGCCGCAGCGGCGCCGGCTGGGGCGACCTCGGCCTGCGCAAGGAGGACCTCGGCAGCGGCCTCCGCTGGGGGCTGGCCACCGTCGTCCCCATCGCCGCCATCGTCGCCACCGGGGTGGCGCTGACGGTCACGCGCAAGTACTTCGTCGAGGACAAGTTCCTGCACGAGACGACGGCGCGCACGCTGTACGAACTGTTCGTGCGCATCCCGCTCGGCACCGCGCTGGCCGAGGAGCTCATCTTCCGCGCGGCCCTTCTGGGACTGTACCTGCGCCGCCACACGTTCTGGAAGGCGGCGGCGCTGAGCTCGCTGGTGTTCGGCTTCTGGCACGTGCTGCCGGCGGTGGGCTCGGTGAGCAGCAACGCCGCCGGCCAGACCCTGGCGACGCCGGCGGCGCGCGTGGCCGGCGTCCTCGCAACGGTGCTGGCGACGGCCGCCGCCGGCATGGTCTTCTGCTGGCTGCGGCGGCGCTCGCGCAGCGTGGTGGCGCCGTGGATCACGCACGCCTCGCTCAACTCGCTCGGCGTCGTGGCGGGCCTGGTCGTCGCCCGCTGGCTCGGCGGCTGACCGGTCGGGCGCCGCGCGGCGTCAGCGCTCCGCGCGGCTCCTGCGCAGCGACACCAGCACCGACGCCATGACCACGACGATCGTGGCGTCGATCAGCGTGAGCAGCATGTTGATGTCGACCGCCTCGTCGAAGGCGCTCTCGCCGATCTGCCACGGGTTGGTCGCGCCGTTGGCGATGTGGAAGTTCAGGTTCATGAAGAGCGCGCCGAGCGCCGCCAAGCCCACGAGCGTGACCAGCGTCATGCGCGCGCCGTGCGACAGGCTGCCCCAGCGCGCCAGCCAGACGATCGCCGCGACGATGAGCACGACGCCGATGAAGATCTCGCCGGCGACGATGAAGTACGCGAACGTGCTCGCGTGCGGGATGACCACGCTGTGCGCGAACGACGAGTACCAGCCGGGCGCTGCCTTGACGCGTTCTGTGAGGTCGGCGCCGAGCCCCGAGACGAACCCGCCGCGCACGAGCTTGGCGATGACGCTCCAGAAGAACTCGAACCCGACGACGATCTGGACGACGAGCAGGCCTTTCATGAAAGGCCCGCTCCACCAGGCCCTCTCGCCGGCGGCCTCAGTGACGGCCGCACCGGCAACGCCGGACGCTGTGATGCTGGACATGTCCCGCTCCCTTCACATATACGCATTTCTCCCCACACGACATATCGACCCCGGGGACATGAGACTAAACGTCGCCGAACGCAGGCAGGCGGAGCGAGCGGCCAGCTGCGTGGCGGCCGCGAGGGGCGATGCCGCGCAGCGGCCGCGGCGCGCGAAGGATCAGGCCTGCCCGGACCGCCGGCGGCCGCCGGGCCCGGTGCCCACGGTGCGGCCGATCGTCTCGATGCGGCCCGAGAGGCAACCGCGGCACATCTCGGCGGTCTCGTTGACGCACGCCTTGTCCGGGTAGATCTCGTACTTCTCGCGGTACTCGGGCGGGGTGAGGTTGGGCATCACGATGTTGGCGCCGCGCTGCAGGCCCAGCTCGCGGCCGTCGACCTTGTTGATCGTCGCCAGCGCCGTGGTGCTGGGGATGTTGGACTCCGGACACGCGAGGCGCGTGAGCGCGACGGCCTTGTACACGGTGAGCTCGTCGCTGGGGATCTGCTCGCCCTCGGCGACCGGGCGTGACCAGGTGTGGTCGCCCAGCGGCGTGACCGGGTGCGCGATGTACGGCCCGATGCCGATCATGTCGAGGTCCAGGCCGCGGAACGTGTCGATGTCGGCCGCGACACTCTCGTAGGTCTGGCCGGGGATGCCGATCATCACGCCGCTGCCCGGCTCGTAGCCCAAGTCGCGCAGCTTGGCGAGGATGCGGAAACGGTCCGAGACGCGCCCCGGCAGGTCCGGGTGGATGAGCCGGTACAGCTCCTCGTCGGAGGTCTCGAAGCGCAGGAGGTAGCGGTCGGCGCCCGCCTCGCGCCAGACGGCGAGGTCCTCGTCCGGGCGCTCGCCGAGGCTGAGCGTCACCGCGAGGCCAGTCTCGGCCTTGATGCGACGCACGATGCCGGCGATCCACTCGGTCTTGAGACCGTAGTCCTCGCCCGACTGCATGACCACCGTCCCCCAGCCGTAGGCCTCGGCCTCATGTGCGCAGGCGAAGATCTCGTCCGCGCTCATGCGGTAGCGCTCGACCTCGCGGTTGCCGGCGCGCAGACCGCAGTAGCCGCAGGCGCGCACGCAGAAGTTGCTGATCTCGATCAGGCCGCGGAGGTGGACCTCGTCGCCGACGTTGCGGCGGCGAGTCTCGTCCGCCGCAGCCCACAGCTCGGCGAGCCGCGCCGGGTCGTCCTCGCGCAGCCATGCAAGGAGGTCGGTGCGCTCGAGGCGCTGGTCCAGGAGCCGGTCACGCTGTGCCACTCGAGTCTCTCCCGTAGTCGCGGGTGGGCGGACGGCGGGCGCCAAGACCCGCGATCCAGTGTAGCGGAGCGAGGCGGCCGGCTGCCAACCCATCGTCGCGGCCACGTCGCGAACTCGTTCGTACCGACTCCAACTCATTCGTACTAGCCCGCGAATCGCCTGATTCGGGGGTCGCTCGCCCACGGGCGCACGCCCTAGCCTCGAGACGCGCGGGAAGATGCGGTCGGCCGCACCCGCGGCCCCATCCCAGCGCGCGAAGGAGGGGTCATGAAACGCCTCGTTCTCATCATCGTCATCTGCGCGCTCGCCGCACCGCTGGTGCTGGCGACAAGCGCCCAGGCCCGCTTGTGGGAGCCGGGAGCGCCGTCGGCCGACCAGAGCGCGCGTGCCCAGCTGATGGCCTACGTGGCACAGGTCGCGCCAACCTACGCCGAGCTCGAGAACGGCGCCTGCGGCTGTGAGAAGATCGACCTGCCGAGCCATCGCTGCGCGGCGTGCGCGGCCGCCGCGGCACGCGCCGAGAAGGTGGCGGCGAGCGCCCGCCGTGCTCAATCGAGGCTCGCCGCGGCAGTCCCGCCGGACCAACTGACGGCCGCGCACGCGCAGCTGATAGGGGCGCTGTCGGCGATCCACTACGGTGCCGAGTACATCGCGAGTAAGGTCCGGACCGCGCCGCAGGACCTCCTGACCGCCACGTTCGTGGCGCCGCCGCGAGGCCGCGGCGGAGTCGCAGTCGTGATGCGGCCGTCGCCGCGGATCGTCGCCGCCGCCGAGTTCGCGGCGCTGCCGGCGCAGATCAGGAGTGTGGCGTGGCGTCACCACCTGAGCAGCGCCCTCGACCAGACGCCCTCCGTCGCGGGGACGCCCGGCGAGCACGCGCTGGCGCACCTCGCCGCGTGGCGCACGGCCGTGGTGGCCCAAGCACGGGCGCTCGACGTAAGCCTCACGCACGCGCTGGCGTCCTGAGCCGGGGCAGGCGGTCGTCGGCCCTCGCTTGGCAGAGATGACCGGGGCCTGCCCGCTTGAACGAGACGGGCCGCCGCCGCTGAGCCTGACGACGGCGGCCCGCGCCTGCTCCGCGAAGTGGACGCAGGCGGCCCTGCCGGGCCGGCCGGGCCCAGCGCCCGATCGTCATGCCGCGGCGCGCGGCCGGCCGGCGGTTGGCTTGCCGCTCCGGGTGTGCAAACACTGCACGTGTGCGAGGATTCGCCTCGTGCTTGCACCACGCCCGCGCTGCTCACTGAGGAGAACCGCATGACCACGGCTTCGACGCCGCCCCGAGGGCTCGCCGGCATCCCCACGTCGCCGGGCGTCGGCGCGCACTGCGCGCCCGGCGAGGTCATCACGACCGCCGGGCTGTCGAAGACGTTCCCCGGCGGCATCCACGCCGTCGTCGACCTCGACCTTTCGGTCAACGCCGGCGAGATCTTCGGCCTTCTTGGGCCGAATGGCGCCGGCAAGACCACGACCGTCGGCATGCTCTCGACGCGCGTCGTGCCGACCGCCGGGAGCGCCTGCGTGGGCGGCGTCGACGTGGTCGCCCACGCCGCCCTCGCCAAGCAGGCCATCGGCGTGGTGGCGCAGTCCAACACGCTCGACCGCAGCCTCACCGTGTGGGAGAACCTCTACTACCACTGCCGCTACTTCGGCGCCAGCGCCCGCGACGCCCGCGCCCGCGCCGACGAACTGCTCAAGCAGTTCCGCCTCTCCGACCGCGCCAAGGCGAGCGTCTACGCGCTCTCGGGCGGCATGGCGCAGCGGCTGATGGTGGCGCGCAGCATCGCCCATCGGCCGCACATCCTGTTCCTCGACGAGCCCACCGCCGGCCTCGACCCGCAGAGCCGCCTGGCCCTCTGGGATATCCTGCACGAACTGCACGGCGAGGGGCTCACCGTCCTCCTCACGACGCACTACAGGGAGTAGGCCGACCGCCTCTGCGACCGCGTCGCGATCATGGACCACGGCCGCGTGCTGGCCCTGGACACGCCACAGGCGCTCAAGGCGTCGGTGGACGCCGACACCATCGTCAGCGTCTCGGCCGAGGGCGACGCCGAGGCCCTCGCCGCCCGCCTCGCCGCGATGCCCGACGCGGTGCGCGGCGAGGTCGTCGACAAGATCGCGACCGTGTTCTTCCGCGGCACCGGCGGCATCGTGCCGCGCGTCGTCGCCGAAGCCGAGGCGGGCGGGTTCCACGTCACCGACATCGCCGTCTCCGAGCCGACGCTCGAGACCGTGTTCATCGCACTGACCGGGAAGGACCTCAGGGAATGAGCACGCCCGCCGCCGCACCGCCCGCTGCCGCACCGCCCGCCACGGCGCAGGACGTCGAGAGCTCGATGGGCTTCCGCCCCGCGAAGGGCGCCGCGTTCACCGCCTTCTTCGCCCTCCTGCTGCGCGACCTGCGCGTGCTCCAGAAGGGCTTCGTGCTCTTCGCCATCCGCACGATCATGCAGCCGCTGCTGCTGGTGTTCGTCTTCACCTACGTGTTTCCCAAGATCGGCCAGGGCGTGGGCGGCTCGGCCGCCGCGGAGGCCAACTTCTCCACCCTACTCATGGCCGGCGTGATCGCCACGTCGGAGATCTTCCAGGGCGTGCAGGCGGTAGCGCTGCCGCTGGTCCAGGAGTTCGGCTACACGCGCGAGATCGAGGACAGGGTGATGGCGCCGCTCCCGGTGTGGGGCGTCGCCGCCGAGAAGATCGCGGCCGGCGCGGTCCAGGCCCTCATCGCCGGCCTCGTCGTGTTCCCGCTGGCGCTCTTCATCCCGGCAACGCCGGTGCACCTGCACGTGCACTGGCTGTTCCTGCTGACGATCGCGCCGCTCGGAGCCATCCTGAGCGCCGCTTTCGGCCTCACCATGGGCACGCGCATCAAGCCGCAGCAGGTGCCGCTGCTCTTCGCCATCGTCGTGCTGCCGATCACCTTCCTCGGCGCCGTGTACTACCCGTGGGCCGCCCTGGAGCCGATCCGCTGGCTGCAGATCCTCGTGCTGATCAACCCGCTCGTGTACATGAGCGAGGGCTTCCGCCTGTCGCTCACGCAGGGGGTGCCGCACATGTCGGTCTGGGCGATCTACACGGCGCTGACCGGCTTCACCGTGGCACTCACGTGGGTGGGCATCGACGGGTTCCGCCGGCGCGTGCTGTCCTAGGGCGCCGGCCGTGATGGACTTTGCGGCGGCCTGAGCCTACGCTCGCCGCGACGCTTCTCGAGGAGACCGGGTGACCGTCACGCCGCGCTATATCGACTTCCATCAGGCACAGCGGATCTACGACCGCATCGGCCGCTGGCAGGACACGCGGCCGCTCACGGAGCGTCGCGCCATGGACGAGATCGCCTGGCGCGGCGACTTCTTCAACGCGGCGGCCGTGCTGGAGTTCGGCTGCGGCACCGGCCGCTTTGCGGCACGCCTGCTGGAGACGAAGCTGCCTGCCGGGGCGGCCTACCTGGCCCTCGACGTGAGCCCCACGATGGTGGGGCTCGCCCGCGAGGCGCTGGCGCCGTGGGGCGGGCGCGCCCGAGTCGAACTGAGCGACGGCTCGACGACGCTCCCCGTCGCGGACGGCGAGTACGACCGCTTCCTGAGCACCTACGTCTTCGACCTGCTCAGCCCCGCGGATTCAGCGTGGCTTCTGGACGAGGCGTACCGCGCGCTGCGGCCCGGGGGCCTGCTCACCCTGGCGAGCCTCACGCCGGGCTCCACGCCGCCGTCCCGTGCGCTCGCCGGGCTCTGGAAGGGCCTCTGGCGGATCGACCCACGCGTCGTCGGCGGCTGCCGCCCTGTCGAGCTCGCCGCCCTCGCCGCGCCCGAGCGCTGGCGCGTGCGCGACCGGCTGACGGTGACGAAGTTGGCGCTCAGCTCGGAAGTGCTGGTGGCTGAGCGCCTCTAGGGACGGCGGCGATAGGCGGCGCGGCCGGCGGCAGACGGCGGCTACTGCGCCGGCGTCCAGTCCGCCTTCATCGCCTTCCATACCGCCTTGGCGATCATGCCGGCGCCCTCGTCGGTGAAGTGGACGCCATCGCCGCTGCGCAGCGCGGCGATGAACTTGCCCTTGGACGTGGAGAGCAGGTCGAAGGTGTCCACGTAGACCACATCCTTGTGCTTGGCGGCCTCCGCCCGGAACACCTCGTTGAGGCGCTTGACCTGGTTGGTGGCGCCGCCTGTCGGCATCACCGGCAGGCCGAGCCAGTAGACGCGCTTCACGCCGGCTTTCAGCATGATGTCCATGAGCTTGCCGGCGCGGCGCCCGTACTCGGCCAGCCACGCCTTCTTCGGGTAGCTGGTGTAGGTGCCCTTGGCGATCATCGGCATGCCGGGGTCGTTGATGCCGATGAGGAACACCCCGATGTCCGGGTGGTCCGAGGCCATCTGCGCCTTGAGGTGCGAAGGCCAGTCGACGGGCGTCGAGTTCGTGAGACGCGACGACACCACGTAGTCGGTGTGGACCTTGAGCACGCCCTTGGACTGGCCCAGCTCCGCGAAGAGGATGCCCGGCAGGCCCGAGAGCGAGTCACCGCCGAAATAGACCCGCAGCTTGTCGTTCTTGGTCGGCTTCGTCAGCGGCGGCTTCGCCGGGCTCGGCGACGGCGACGCACTCGCGAGCGCGGCGGCGGACGCGCCGGGCGAGGCGGACGTCGCGCCCGGCGACGCGGATGAGGCCGCGGCGGGCG
>CAIWHY010000282.1 GCA_903912585.1 uncultured Thermoleophilia bacterium
CGCGAGACGCTCGCCGTGGACCTCATCAAGACGCTCGGCTTCCGCGGCGACTACCTCTTTGAGCCGCACACTCGGGCGCACGTGCGCGAGCTCTGGCGCGCGCGCCTCGGCGAGACCGGCACCTACGAGGGCTGGAAGAGCGCCGGCAGCCCGCGTCTGGAAGACAAGGCGCGGGCCGTCGCCGACGGCATCCTCGCCTCTCCCCCAGCCGAGTTCCCCGCGGAGCTCGGCCGCGCCTTCGACGAGATCATCGCGGCGGCCGAATCCGGCCGTCTCTGAAAGGAGTCCTCATGGCCTACGCAGACAAGTGCTACGTCGGGAAGCGCGTCAAGCTCGAACTGCTCTCACCCGGCGACGTGCAGCAGATCCACGAGGCGACACTCGACGTCATCGAGAGCGTGGGCGTCAAGTTCCACTCGCACAAGGCGCTCGACATCCTCGAGGCCAACGGCGCCACGGTCGACCGCGCGTCCACCGTGGTGCAGATCCCGGCGGCCGTGGTCGAGCAGGCGCTGAGCACGGTGCCGCACGAGTTCACGCTCGGCGCCCGCAACCCGGAGTACGACCTGCCGCTCGACGGGGAGCACGTCTACATCAGTTCGGACGGCTGCGGCGTGTTCTACCGCGACCCCGTCACCGGTGACGTGCGCTCCTCGCGCAAGGAAGACCTCGAGAACTGCGCCAGGGTCGTGCAGGAGCTCGACAACGTAAGTGCCACGAGCGCCGTCGTCAGCGCCCAGGACTGCCCGCCCGAGACGCGCGTGCTGCACGAGTTCGACGCCTGCATCCGCAACAGCGAGAAGCACAGCATCGTCGTCTCGATCAAGGAAGACTGGGAGGCGCGCAGCCTCATCAAGATGGCCGAGGCGCTGGCCGGCGGCAAAGTAGAGCTCAGGCGCCGGCCGATGTTCACGACCATCATCTGCACCGTGAGCCCGCTGCACCAGGAGCGCTACGGCATGGACCTGGCGCTCACGCTGGCCGAGGCCGGCATCCCGGTGAGCTTCTACCCGATGCCGATCCTCGGCGCGACCGGCCCGGTCACGATCGCCGGTTCGGCCGTCGTCAACAACGCGGAGTTCGTCAGCGGCGCCACGCTCGTCCAGCTGGCCCACCCCGGCGCCCCCGTCATCCACGGCGGCGGCCCGACGGCGATGTACATGAACTCGGGCGCCTACGCGAGCAACTCGCCCGAGGCCATGCTCGTGCGCAGCTGTCAGGGCCACATGGCCGACTTCTACGGCGTGCCGGCCTGGTACGGCGCCGGCGCGACCACCGCCAAGGAGCCCGGCATCCAGAGCGCCTACGAGAACGCGCTCGCGATGTTCATGGCCTACGCCAACGGCGCCGACGTGACCTTCGGCACCGGCCTGCTCGACGGCTCGCGCATCCTCTGCCTCGAGAACATGGTCGTCGACGACGAGATCATCGGCATGGTCAGGCGCCTCCTCACCGGCATCGAGGTGAGCGAGGAGACGCTGGCCGTCGAGCTGATCAAGAAGATGGGCTTCGGCGGCAACTACCTGTTCGACAACCACACCCGCGCGCACGTGCGCGAGCTCTGGCAGGCCAAGCTCGGCGAGACCGGCAACTACGACGGCTGGAAGGCCGCCGGCGCGAGGAGCACGACCGAGAAGGCCCAGGACAAGGTGCGCGAGATCCTCACCGCCCCGGCGGCGCCCTTCCCGGCGGACCTCGGCAAGGAGTTCGACGAGATCATCGCGGCGGCCGGGAGAGAGGC
>CAIWHY010000283.1 GCA_903912585.1 uncultured Thermoleophilia bacterium
CTGAGCCTGGCGCGGGTGCGCTTCATCGATGGGCACGTACTGCGCGCTGCCGTAGACCTCGCTCGTGCTCGTCACGACGACGCGCCCGAGCCCCAGGTCCCTGGCCGCCTGCAGCACGTTGAGCGTCCCCCTGACGTTGGTGTCCACGTAGCTGTCCGGAGAGTTGTAGGAGAACGGGATGCCGATGAGGGCGGCGAGGTGGAAAACGACATCGGCGCCTGTGAGAGCGGCCCGCACGCCGTTGGGGTCGCGGATGTCGCCCATGACGACGTCCAGCCGCCCTGTCGTCTCGGCGGGCAGGGAGTCGAGCCAGCCCCACGAGCCGAACGAGTTGTAGTAGCAGAACGCGGTCACGGCGCAGCCGTGCGCGACCAGCGCCTCCGTGAGGTGGGAGCCGATGAACCCGTCGGCACCCGTGACGACCACCCTCTTGCCCTCCAGCTCCACGAGCGCCTCTCATTCCGTAGCTGTCTGTGCCCATTCTAGCTCGGAGGCGGCTTGCCCTGCCCTGTCTGGCGTCGGAGCAGGACGTCGTCGACGACGTCGGGGATTGGCGGCGCGCGAGAAACGGGTACTATCGTCTCGCGCAACACCCCGCTCGGCGCCGAGCGCGCGTTGCGCGAAGGCGCTCCGGCGCTGCTGCACACGGAGGACGCGATGGGCTCGAACGGGCCGCTGTTCAGTGTGGTGCTGCCCACGTACAACCGCGCGGGCATGGTCATGGATGCCGTTGAGAGCGTCCTGGCGCAAACGTACACGGAGTTCGACCTCGTCATCGTTGACGACCGCTCCACCGACGATACGCAGTCAGTGCTGGCCGCGATCACCGACCCCCGGGTCACAGTGGTGGCCAACGCCCGCTCCAAAGGCTCGGCCGGCGCGCGCAACACCGGGATCTTCCTCACGGATGGCGCGTGGATCTGCCAGATCGACTCGGACGATCTCTGGCCCGTCGACATGCTGGAGGGCCTGGCGGCCGCCATCGGCGAGGCGCCGCCCGAAGTCGGCATCGTGTATGGGACGCTTGTGTTCCAGGACACTGCCGACCATGTGCGGGGCGTCCGCAGGGCCGAGAAGGCCGGCCAGATCCACGCGTTGTTCCTGGAAGACCACTTCCTGAGCCACTGCTCAGCCGCGCTGAGGGCTGCCGACGTCAAAGCGATCGGTGGGTACGACGAGTCGTTCAGCCAGCAGGAGGACTCCGACTTCCTCATCCGATTGACCAGTCGCTGCGAGGCGCTCCCCGTGCCCGAGCTCATGTACATCGTCAGAGAGGGCGGCGCGGATCGGCTGATGGAGAATCCCGGCGCGCTCCCTGCGTTCGTACGACTCTACAAGAAGCATGCCGCGGAGCTCGTCGGATTGCCTCAGGCGCGCTATCGGCAACTCGCCAAGATCTTCGATCTAGCCATCATCTGTGGAGATGTCTCGCGGTTGGCCTGGGCTTGGCCCAGGCTGTTGCCGTCAGTCTGGAGGACGCCCGCAATCGGCCGGGAGTTCCTGGGTCAGCAGAAGAGGGCCGCGAGACTGGTCGTGGGCAGGGCCAGGCACCGCGCGCAAGGCTTGCGGGCTGCCCTCCGGTAGGCAGAGGCTAGCCCCGAGACGGTGACGCGTTCGTGCGGCTCAGAGGTACGTTGCCTCGATGGTGTCCGTGAGCTCGTCTTCCTTGTAGAAGCGCCACGTGCGGGGGACGTACACGGGGGAGCCGCGCCTGAGGTGGCCTATCGCCATGGGTCCCTCGAGCGGCACGGCGTCGAGCCCTTCGTCGGTCACGCGGACCTGGGCGACGAACCGCCTTCGCGTGAGGTCGGCGATGCCCTCGCCGCTGCGCACGAACAACTGGATCTTGTACACCCGCGGCGTAAGCGGTAGCACGGGGATGTGGCAATCCACCATGCCCGATCCCTCCACAGTGGCCGGACCCGGGCCGTCGATCAGCATGCTCGCTTCGAACACATCGTTGTCGCCGTGGAAGAAGCGCACGTTGAACAAGGGTTCGGGGATCGGCTTCGGGCAGTGATACCGGATCCTGATCGTGCACGCCGACA
>CAIWHY010000284.1 GCA_903912585.1 uncultured Thermoleophilia bacterium
AACCTGGCGGACTACAGGTCGCTCGTCCCCCGGGAGCTCCTGGCCGAGATCGACGAGCTCGCCGCCCGGCTCAAAGGCCGTCGCGTGCTGCACGTCAACGCGACGGCGTTCGGCGGCGGCGTCGCGGAGATCCTCTACACGCTCGTGCCGCTGGTCAACGACGCGGGCCTCGAGGCGGAGTGGCAGGTCATCACCGCTCCGCCGGAGTTCTTCAACGTCACCAAGAGCTTCCACAACGGCTTGCAGGGGCACGCCGTCGACTTCCCCAAGGAGTCGCAGGAGCTCTACGAGCAGGTCTGTCGCGACAACGCCGCCGCCCTCACCCACTTCTACGACTTCGTCGTCATCCACGATCCGCAGCCCCTCGCGATCCGCGACTTCGTGACGCGCAGCCAGGACCGCTCCACGTGGTGGATCTGGCGCTGCCACATCGACACCTCCACGCCGGACCGCGGCCTCTACGACTACCTGCTGCCGTCCATCAACCGCTACGACGCCGCCGTGTACACGCTCGAGGACTACGTTCCCGAGGGGCTCACCGTGCCGGTGCGCGCGATCGCCCCCACCATCGACCCGCTGGCGCCCAAGAACATGAAGCTGGCGCCGGAAGACGCGGCCTACATCGTGCGGCAGTTCGGCATCGACGTGGAGCGCCCGCTGCTCCTCCAGGTCTCGCGCTTCGACCCCTGGAAGGACCCGCTCGGCGTGGTCGACGTGTACCGCACCGTCAAAGCGAGCCACCCCGGGCTCCAGCTCGCGCTCGTCGGCTCCATGGCCAGCGACGACCCCGAGGGCTGGGAGTACCTCGAGAAGGTCCTCGACTACGTGGGCGAGGACCCGGACGTGTTCGTGCTGTCCAACATGGACAACGTGGGGTCCGTGGAGATCAACGCGTTCCAGAGTCACGCCGACGTGATCGTGCAGAAGTCGACGCGCGAGGGCTTCGGCCTCACGGTCACAGAGGGGCTCTGGAAGGCGCGGCCGACCATCGGCGGCGACGTCGGCGGCATCCCGCTGCAGATCACGGACGGCGTCGACGGGTACCTGGTGGACTCGGTCGCCACGTGCGCCGAGCGCTGCCTGCAGGTGCTCGCCGACCCGGAGAAGCACCACAAGATGGCGCTGATCGGCAAGGAGAAGGTGCGCCGCGAGTTCCTCACGCCCCGCCTGCTGCGCGACGACCTGCGACTCTTCGCGGACCTGCTCGCGGGTAGGATACAGTCCTAGGACGATCGGGAGCCCCTTCGCTCCCGGCCGACACCACTGGAGAGGGGGGCGGCATGGACCGAGGCGCGCTCGGTGAGCGGCGTCTGGTCGTGGCCGCCAACCGCGGCCCCGTGTCGTTCCACAGCGACCCCTCCGGCGAGCCCATCGTCACGCGCGGCCTCGGCGGCCTCGTGACCGTCCTCACCGAGGTGCTGCGCGCGCACGACGGCACCTGGATCGCCGCCGCTCTCGGCGACGAGGAGTCCCGGCTCGCCGAGCAGGACCGCTCCGTCGAGGTCGAGCTCGACGGCGACACCTACCGGGTGCGCTACGTGTCGGTGGCGGCCGACATGTACGACAAGTACTACAACATCGTCGCCAACCCGATCCTCTGGTTCATCCAGCACTACCTCTGGGACCTCGGGCGACACCCGGACATCTCGCCCAACGAGCGCGACGCCTGGGAGAACGGCTACGTCCCGGTGCAGCGGCTGTTCGCCGAGGCGATCGCGGACGAGGCCGGCGCCGGCGGGGCGGCCGGTACGGCCGCCGGGTCCGGCGCGCTGGTCATGCTGCACGACTACCACCTCTACGGCGTCGCGCCGCTCGTGCGCGCCGCCCTCCCCGGCGCCTTCGTGCAGCAGTTCGTGCACATCCCCTGGGCGCAGAGCGACGCGTGGCTGGTGCTGCCCAAGGACATGCGCGACGCCATCTTCGAAGGTCTCCTCGGCAACGACATCGTCGCCTTCCACACGCCGCACTACGCGCGCAACTTCCTGCAGGGCTGCGTCGACCTGCTCGACCTCCCGGTGGACCCGGCGCGCCTCACGGTCACCGTGGGGGACCGGGAGGTCTGGGTGCGCGCCTATCCCGTCTCCATCGACCCGCGGGCGCTCAGGAAGGCCGCCGGAGCGCAGCGCGTGGCGGCCGAGGAGGCAGCGCTGCTCGCGCGCCGCCGCGAGTTCCTGCTCGTGCGCGTCGACCGCCTCGACCTCAGCAAGAACATCATCCGCGGGTTCCTCGCCTTCGACCGCTTCCTCGACCTGCACCCGGAGTTCCGCGAGCGCATCACCTTCCTCGCGCTTCTGCAGCCGTCGCGCGAGGACGTCGAGGAGTACGTCACCTATCGCGAGCGCGTGATGCGCACCGTGGAGCAGATCAACACCAAGCACGGCAACACCGACTGGATGCCGATCGACGTGCGCATCCAGGACAACTTCCCGCAGACCCTGGCCGCCTACCGGCACTACGACGCGCTCATGGTCAACGCCATCTTCGACGGCATGAACCTGGTCGCCAAAGAGGGGCCGATCCTCAACACGCAGGACGGGGTCCTCATCCTCTCGGAGAACACCGGCGCCTTCGAGGAGCTCGGCGCCTTCGCTCTGGGCGTGAACCCCTTCGACATCGAGCAGCAGGCGGAGGCGATCCACGAGGCCCTGACGATGGGCGCCCAGGAGCGGCGCACGCGCAACGAGGCGATCCGCGCCGTCGTGGACGTCAACAGCGTCGAGCGCTGGGTGTCGGCGCAGTTCGCCGACATCGCCGAGAAGCTGGACGCCGCCAGCCGCTGAGCGCCCCGCCGGCCGGTTGACCAAAGTCAGGTTCCGCCGCCGCCCTCCGCGGCTACCATCAGCTCGAGACCAGTACCTCGTGTGCCGCGCCGTGCGCGGCCTGGGAGAGATGCGCATGATCGTGGAGCTGTTCGGGACCGACCAGAAGGCGGCGGAGCTCGGGGCTACGCTCGAGCAGGTGCTCGGCGAGCTCAGTCCGCCCGGCGGCGTGACCTTCTACCGGGTGGAGGACCCGGCTCACATGGTGGGCCGCGGCGTCTGGCGCTCGCCGGGGCTGGCGCTCGACGGCAAGGTCGTCTGCCGCGGACGCGTGCCCACCGCGGCGGAGATCAGGGGCTGGCTGGCCGCCGCCGCGCAGAAGGCCGGCGGCCCTCCTGGCTGATCCCGCGGTCGCGCTGCCGGTCGCCCCGGAGGTTCTAGGCGCGCGGGTAGGTCAGTACCGCGATCAGCGTGTAGACGAGCGTCAACCCCGCCACCCCCAGGACGGCCACGCGCACGCCGCGGAACTTGAAGCGCTGGCCGAGGGCGATCAGGAACAGCACCGCGGCCAGCAGCACCGTGACGCGCACGTAGTGCTCGGCGCGGTCTCGCGATTCCACCCCGGCGCCGAACGCATCCGTGGCGTGGCCGTCCAGAGCCCTCGCCTGCGCCGCCAATGGGTCCTTGTACTCGGGCATGAAGCGCGGGCCCACAGGCGCGGCAGGGTCCGTGAGGGGGCTCGTCTTGAGCCAGGCGTCGAAGGCGACAGCGTAGTTCGGCGTGAAGCGCCGGGCCATGATCGCCGCCAGCTTGGCGTCGCCGGTGGTGGCCGCCTGCAGCCAGGTGCCCAGCGTCTGGGTGTTGTAGATCAGCTGCTGATTGCTCGTCAGCTGGAGCGTGTTGCCGTTGGCCCGCAGCCGCGATGAGGTGGCGTACTCCCGGGCGCTTGCCCCGTCCCACAGGGCCGCCTGATATCCGCTCCAGGCCGTGAGGATCGCGACGAGGGCCAGAAGGATGGCTTCGAGGATCTCGACCATCTCGAGGTGGAACCGGCTCTGGGGCTCCGGCGCGCCGTGGTGCTCGCCGTGCTCTCTCAGGTGCTGGGCGATCTCGGTGTTGACGTTCGCTTCTGGCATCGTGACCTCACCTTCGTTCGGGAGGCCGCAGCCCGGCGTGCGGCCGGCCGCAGCGTCCCGGCTCTGCTCGGGGATGCTCCTACTCGGGAAGGCGCCGCGCAAGACGCGGGCGGCGCCCGACGCGCGTCGCGCGAGGCGGTCCCGCCAGACTCAGCGCTTCAGCCGCTCCCGCGCCAGCGTCAGGTACTCCCCGGCGACGTCGATGCCCACGGAACGGCGCCCGAGCGCGCGCGCCACCAGCATCGCCGTGCCCGTGCCGCAGAACGGGTCCAGCACGACGCCGCCGGGCGGGCAGGTGGCGAGGATCGGGATGCGGCAGAGGTCGGCCGGGAAGGCCGCGAAGTGCGCTTCCCGGCCCTGGGTGTCCTCGGGCATGATGTCCCACACGTCGCCCGGCTTGCTTCCGCCCGGGTGGTAGCGGAGGACACAAAAGCCGCGCTCGCGCAGCTCCCGGGCGCGGCCCGATACGGCCGGCGAGTCCGAGTGGGTGGAGCGCTGCTGCCCGCGGATGACGAGGCGGAAGTCGGCGAGGCGGCCGCCGGCGATCTCGGCCAGCGTGGCCTCGAGGGCCGCGAGCGCGACCGCCTTCTCCGCCCCGTCCAGGGCCGTGCTGAGCTCGATCTGGCGCCGGTAGCGCACGCCGCGCACGCCGGTGGCGCTCACCACGGCGCCGCGCTCGACGCGCGCCGAGCCGGGCGCGCCGCGCACGGCGCCGTCGTCGTAGTAGTAGCCGCGCGCCCGGCGCACGAAGTGGAAGAGCAGCTCGTGCACGTTGCGCAGCCGGTCGCGGCTCCCGTCGGGCCCGCCCTTGACCTTGTGCCACACGACGCTGTTGCGCAGGATCCAGCCCTGTTCGTCGGCGAGCGTGAAGGCGACGCGCCAGGGGATGCCCAGCTGGCGTTTGCCGCGGTACGTGTCGCCGAGGTTGAGCCAGAGCGATCCCGTCGGCTTGAGCACGTGCTGGACTTCGGCGAGGACGGCGCCGAGGGCCGCCACGTAGTCCTGCCAGCGGCCCTCGGCGCCGATGCCGCCGCCGGCGTAGCGCCGGTGACCGAAGTAGGGCGGGCTCGTCAGGCAGCAGTCGACGGAGGCGCCGGGGAAGAGCCCGAGGACCGCACCCGCGTCGCCGCGGAGGAAGAGG
>CAIWHY010000285.1 GCA_903912585.1 uncultured Thermoleophilia bacterium
CCGGGCGGCAGCAAGTCGCTCGGCAAGCCCGACGAACACATCAGCAAGGGCGGCGTGGAGATCGACGTCGTGCGCCTCGGCGATCTCAAGTTCAGGCGCGCCACGTACCCCAAGGGCTGGCGCTTTTCGACCCACATGGGCGCCGACCGGTGCTACGACACGCACGTGGGCTTTACGATCTCCGGCCGCATGTCGGTCGAGCTCCAGGACGGCACGCGGCTCGAGTTCGAGCCCGGCAGCGCCTTCATCGTGCCCGCGGGGCACGAGGCGTGGGTGGTCGGCGAGGAGCCTTGCACGATCGTGCAGATCGACGAAGGAGAGTCTGCTGCCCAGCGCTTCAACGTGGAGCAGCGCACGGCCAGGGCCGCCTGACTCACACAGGCGCGACTGCGCCGACCCGTGGCGGGGCGCCTCGGCTCCCCGCCACGGGTCAAGGCACGCCGGTAGGGTCCCAGGCGAAGTGCCTGCCCTCGTCGAGGGCGTCGAGGGCGGCCATGTCGTTCGCTCCCAGCTCGAAGCCGAAGACGTCGGCGTTGGCGCGCACGCGCTTACGCGAGACCGACTTGGGGATCACCACGAGGTCGTGCTGCAGGGCCCAGCGGATCAGCACCTGCGCGGTCGACTTGCCGTGGCGCGCCGATACGGCCACCAGCGTGGGGTCGTCGAGCCGGCGCCCTCGCGTCAGCGGGCTGTACGCCTCAAGCTGTATGCCGCGCTCGCGGCAGTGCTCGAGGAGGGCGCACTGGTAGAGGAACGGCGAGAACTCCACCTGGTTCACAGCGGGGACGACCGCGGCCGTCTCGAGCAGCTCGTCGAGGTGACGCTCGAGGAAGTTGCTGACGCCGATGGCGCGCGCTTCGCCGGTCGCCAACAGTTCCTCCATCGCGCGCCAGCTCTCCAGCCGCTTGCCCTCGACCGGCCAGTGCATGAGGTACAGGTCCACGTGGTCGAGGCCGAGGTCGCGCAGGCTGGCGGCGAACGCCTGCTTGGTGCTCTCGTAGCCCTGGTCGCCGCTCCAGAGCTTGGTCGTGACGAAGACCTCCTCGCGCGACACGATGCCCTCGCGCAGGACCGCGCCCACGTCGCGCTCGTTGCCGTAGATGCGGGCCGTGTCCACGTGGCGGTAGCCGGCCTCCAGAGCCCAGCGGAGGGCGCTGCGCACCTCCGCTCCCGACTTGGCCTGCCACACGCCCAGCCCGAGGCGCGGCATCTCGACGCCATTGCTCAGCTTCACTGTCGATGCGATGTCCATGGCGGGGTCGATACCCGCAAAGACGGCGAAGCGAACGGCGCTCGGGGCGTCGCGAACACCCTCTGGCGAGCCTGCGACAGCGCCTCCGAGTTAGTAAGTGTTGACGAAGTGGTAGTCTTCGGCCGTGGGAATCCGTGAACGCATAAGCGTGTCGCTGACCGACATCCGCGCGAGCGGGCAGCGGCTTGTCCAGCTCAACATCGAGCTGTTGAAAGCCGAGCTCAAATCCAAAGGCCAGAAGTACGGCGCCACGATCGCGATGTTCGTCGGCGCCGGGTTCCTGGCGCTGTATGCGGTGGGGTTCGCGCTCGCCACGATCGTCGTCGCCATTCATCTGGCGCTGCCGCTCTGGCTTTCGATGCTCATCGTCACGCTGGCCCTCTTCCTGGTGATCGCCATCCTGTTTCTCGTCGGCCGCAGCCAGCTCCGCAAGGCCAAGTCGCCGGCGCCGGAGCGCGCGATCGCCGAGGCCAAGGCGACGACCGATGCGTTCAAGACGGGCCTGCGCGGCGCTGCCCAGGGCGTGAAGCCCAAGCCGGAGCCGCCGACCGCGGCCGAACAGCTCGCAGCCGACGCCAAAGCCGCCGAGGCCAAGTGGCCTGGTGCGGCCGCGCCCGCTTCGTCGGCGACGCCGGACAAATCAGCGGCGCAGACGCTGCCGCTCGCCGCGGACACGCCGGCTCCGCCTGCTGCGGAGACGCCGCCCGAGACTGAAGAGGCGAAGGACTGATGGCCGAGCCCGCTCCCAAGACTCCGACTCGCAGCCCGGACGTGATCGTCCAGGACATCGCCGACGAGCGCGAAGCCCTCGGGAAGTCCTTCGACGCACTGGCCGCAAACCTGTCCGAAGCTGCCGACGCGGCGCGTGAGAGTTTCCGCGTACGCAAGGCCCAAGTGAAGCGCGCCGCGCCCATCGTCGGCGGCGTGGCCGTCGCCGGGCTGCTCGGCGCCGTGCTCCTGCGTCGCCGGCGCCGCTAGGCGACCCGGCGAGGGGCGACTCCGGCCGGCGCCGGTTAGCGCCGCCGGCCTTGCTTCCGTCCCGCTGCTGGTGCCGCCCGCCTGCATCTCCCCGCCGTCTTCTGACCAACGGAGGAAGCCGTGAATCCTACGCTCGAGCTCATCGAGGCGCGCACTTCCACGCGCGCCTACGCCCCCGCGCCCGTGACCGGGGAGGACAGGGCGGCGGTGCTTCACGCGGCCATGCGCGCTCCGACGGCCGGCAACCAGATGCTCTACACGATCCTCGAGATCGCCGACCAGGGGCTCAAGGACAGGCTGGCCGTCCTCTGCGACGACCAGCCGTTCGTGGCCCGGGCGCCTTGGGTGCTCGTCTTTCTCGCCGACTGGCAGAAGTGGATGGACCTCTTCGGCGTCGCCGGCGTGGACGCGCTGCCGGGGGTGCCTCAGGGAGTGACCCCCGGCCTCGGCGACTTCCTGATGGCGTGCTCCGATGCGCTGATCGCCGCGCAGACCGCCGTGCTCGCCGCCGAGTCGCTGGGCATCGGCTCGTGCTACATCGGCGACGTCCTCGAGAACGGCGAGACGGTCGCCGAGCTCCTGCGACTGCCGCGGTACACGGTGCCGGTCGCGATGCTGTGCTTCGGACGGCCCAAAGTGCAGGGCCGGCCGACGCCGCACTACGAGAAGCACATGGTCCATCGCGACGGCTACCGCTGTCTGGACGAGATGGCATTGCGCGAGGTCTCGGACGACCTCGACGGCCTGCACGCTCCGCGCGGCTATCGCGAGGGCATCGCCAACACCGCGCAGGACGTCTACGCGCGCAAGTTCACCGCCGAGTTCAGCGTGGAGATGAACCGCTCGGCGGCGTGGTGGCTGCGGCGCTGGACCGGCGAAGGAGACGCGGACTAGGCTCCCGGCGCCCGCCGGCCTGCACCCGCTCACCGGCCCCCGCCGGCCTACTTTCGGCGGCCGCTCTCAAGGCGCCGGCGCGGCAAGCTCCTTTTCGGCTCCGGCGAGGATGCGCGCGATCTGCGCCGCCACGTCCTCGGGCAGCGGCGGCGGGCGGTGCGCGCCCAGGATCTTGCGGGCTTTCGCCCGCGCCCGCGCGTAAATGTCGGTCGACCCGGCGCTCGTCCAGTCCTCCCGGACGCGCCGGTCCACCAGCTCCGGCTGGCTGTGGTCGCGCATGTGCTTGAGCGTCGCGTCGAGGCTCAGGAAATCGCC
>CAIWHY010000286.1 GCA_903912585.1 uncultured Thermoleophilia bacterium
TGCCCGCCGAGGAGATCCACGAGGCGCACGTGCAGCTCACGCTGGCCGGCGGCCGGGTCGTCTTCGCCGCCGGCCCTTTCGAGGGGCTCGCGTCGGGCTGACGCCGCACTACGCGGCCCGGCGCGCTCGCATCGCGCGGGGCTGAAACCGCGGCACGTGGTCGTGGCCGACGTTGCTAAGCTTGCTGGTCGGCCTCTGCCAGCGTCTCCAGCAGCTCAGCGCACTCCGCCCGCAGGATAGGGACGTCGTTTTCGGCGATCGCGGCGACGTTACGCCGCAAAGAGCAGCTGCCTGCTGCGCTCTATATCGCGGGCGATGTAGGGATTCTTCACGGCGCCCGCCATGACGAGGTCTACGTTCACTCCCAGCACCGCGCGCAGCTCTTCGAGCAGCCCGAAATACGCCAGCGCCTTGGCGTAGCCGTCCATGGGCCCGGACTCGACGAGCAGGTCGACGTCGCTCTCGCCGGGCCGGCAGTCGTCGCGCAGGGCCGACCCGAAGACGTCGAGGCGCGCGACCCCGAAGCGCACGCACAGCTCGGTGATGGCTTGGTGCTTGTTCTGCAGGACGTCGACCATGGTGTACCTCCGCCACGCATGCTACCCGCCCGGCGCACGCCTGATCACACGGGGAGGCCGGATGCCGGGCGGCGCAGCCGGCGTCAGACGTCTACCTCGCCGTGGACTCGCGTTCGATCAGCGTCACGGGGAGGATGCGCCGCGGCACCGCCGGCGTCTCGCCGCGGACCAGCGCGATGAGCAGGCGCGCCGCCTCGTGGCCGTGCTCGTCGGAGTTGTAGTCGAGCGTGGTCATCGGCGGCGCGCTCGTCGCGCCGAGGCCGAAGTCGGAGGTGCCGACGACCATCACGTCCTGCGGCACCCGGATGCCGTGCTCCGCCGCGACGCGCAGCAGCCACAGCGCCGGCAGCTCGGAGAAGCTGTAGACGGCGTCGGGCCGCGGCTCGGTGAGCAGGAGCCGCTCGGCGGCGGCGCGCAGCGCCGCCTCGTCGTCCTGCTCCACGACCTCCAGCCGCGGCGCCTGGCGCCGCTCCTCGCACCAGGCGTAGTAGGCGCGCAGGCTCTCCTGCGTCCAGTACTCGGTCGTCAGCCACGTGAGGGTCGCGATCGAGCGGGCGCCGCGGCCGGCGAGGTGGTCGAGGCACAGGCGCGCCGCCGCGCCCGCGTCGTTGTCGACCCAGAAGCTTTCTTCCGGCCGGTCGGGATCCCGGCCCACGGACACGCAGGGCACGCCGCGGGCTCGCAGGGTACGCAGGTTCGTGTCCGCGCTGACGGGGTCGACGATGATCGCGCCGTCGAAGAGCAGGCGGTCCCAGAACACGCCCGAGTCGGTCTCCGGCACGACCACGAGGGCGAAGTGCTCGTCGAGCGCCGTCTGCGTGGCCGCGGTGACGACGCGGCGGTAGTACTCCATCTCGGCGAACGGCAGGGCGCCGCCGGTGAGGTTGGTCAGGCAGAGGGCGATGACGCCGGTGGCGCCGCCGCGGAGGCTGCGCGCGCCGGGGTGCGGCCGGTAGCCGAGCTGGTCGGCCGCCTCGCGCACGCGGCGCTGCGTAGCGGCCGAGACCGGCCGCTTGCCGCCGAGCGCGTGGGAGACGGTCGTCGGCGAGACGCCCGCGAGGCGGGCGACGTCCTTGATGGTCGCGATCTTGGGCACCGGCTGCGTCTCCTGAGGCCCGTGCGGCGTGGAGTACGCGGCGCACGGGCGAAGTCTGCGCCGCGCCGCGGGTCTTGCGCCGCGCCGCGGGTCTTGCGCCGCGCCGATTGACTCTATAGCATCGTCCCGTCCGTCTCCAAATCGTTTTGGATGGTGATGACCATGCGCCGGAAGTCCGTGATCGTCGCGCTGGCGGTCCTGCTGGCAGCGGCCGGGGTGGCCGCCGTCGCGGCCGCAAGCTCTGCCTCGTCGTCGGCGGCATCCTCGCCTTCGGCCGCCGCGTCGGCCGCCGGCTCGGCGGCATCCCCGGCCCCGTCATCGGGCAAAGTCACGCTCAACA
>CAIWHY010000287.1 GCA_903912585.1 uncultured Thermoleophilia bacterium
CCCTCCCCTTGAGGAAGATCGAGAACATGTGGCCGACCACGGGGGCCGCGGCGATGAAGATCGCCGCCCACGGGTTGAAGAAGTGCACGGCGATCACGGCCGGGATGAACCCCTTGAGCATGTCGCAGGCCAGCACGACCACGCCCGCCTTCTTGCCGAGGACGCGGAAGACGTTGGTCGTGCCCACGTTGCCCGACCCGTGCTGGCGGACATCGGTGCCGTAGAACAGCTTGCCGACGAGGACGCCGAAGGGGATCGCGCCGACCAGGTAGGCGAAGACGAGCATCGCGAGGAACGCGGCGACGTCGAGCAGGTTCACTTCTTCCCCTTGAAGTCGATGACGAGGGGGACGCCCTCCAGGCCGAACTGGGCCCTGAGCCGGTTCTCGACGAAGAAGCCGAAGTCGCGCGTGAGCAGGGTCCGGTCGTTGACCTCGATGGCGAAGCGCGGCGGCGAGGTGCCGAACTGGGCGATGTAGTACATCTTGAGACGCTTCCCGTGCTTCATGGGCAGGGGGCGGTCGGCCGACAGCGCCTTGAGGGCACGGTTGAGCTCGCCGGTCGCGATGTGGGCGTTGTAGCGCGCGTCAAGAGAGGCGACCGCCGCGAGGAGCTGGCCCACCCCGCGGCCCGTCACGGCCGACACGGCGATGACCTCGGGCCGCTGGCGCAGCTTGCGCTGCGCGATGCCGGCGATCTCCTCGAGGTCGGGGTCGGCCACGTCGGTCTTGTTGACGGCGATGACGGTGGCGCAGTTGCGATGGGTCGCCTCGGTGCAGATCGACAGGTCGAGCTCGCCGAAGCGCAGCGTGGCGTCGGCGACGATCACGGCGACGTGGGCGCGGTCGAGGCTCTGCACGCTGCGCAGGTACGAGTAGTACTCGACGCCGCTCACCTTGGCCGCCTTGCGCATGCCGGCGGTGTCGATGAAGCGGAACGCGCCGGCGCCCGTCTCGAGCACGGTGTCGATGGAGTCGCGCGTCGTGCCGGCCATGTCGCTGACGATCGTGCGCGTCTCGCCGACGATGGCGTTGAACAGCGACGACTTGCCGGCGTTGGGGCGCCCGACGATGGCGACCGGGACCTCGAGCGGCGCGGCTTCCTCATCGTCGCCCGGCGCCGGCCGCTGCGCGCCGGTCGCCTCGATGAGGCGGTCGAGCAGTTCGCCGGTCCCCAGGCCGTGCACGGCACTCACGACGAACGGCTCTCCGAGCCCAAGCTGGTACACCTCGGGAACGGCCCGCATGGCGGCGGGATCGTCGAGCTTGTTGGCGGCGAGGACGACCGGCACGTGGGAGCGGCGCAGCACCTCGGCGATCTCGAAGTCGTCGGCGAGCGGCCCCGCGCGACCGTCGACGATGAACAGCACGACATCGGCCGCAGCGATGGCGTTCTGCACCTGCTCGCGGATGTGACCGGCGTAGGGAGAGTCCTCGGCGGTGTCGTAGCCGCCGGTGTCGATGAGGCGCACGAGGCGGCCCTCCCACTCGACCTCGAAGTCCTTGCGGTCGCGAGTGACGCCGGGCGTCTCGTGGACGACCGCCTGACGCGAGCCGCTGAGACGGTTGACGAGAGTCGATTTGCCGGCGTTCGGGGCACCGACGACGGCGACGATGGGGAGGTTCCTCATCAGCACAGTGTAGCAAACGCTTCGACGAGCGACCTCGCGAGGACCTGGCGGCCGCCGCAGGCGGCCGCCAGGTCGGCCTCGCCGACGTCGTCGAGAGTGCGCCCGAGGCCGGCCGGCAGGAACGCGCGCGGCGCCACCAGCCACTCGCCGTCAGCAAGAGGCTCGGCGCGCAGCGCCTCGAGCACTTCGCGGCCGCCGAGGAGTCCCGTGACGGTGACGTGCGCTCCGAAGAGCCGGTTGCGCACGGCGAACGGGCGCACGGGCAGGGTGGCGGCGTGTTCGAGCACGCCGGCGACCTCGGCCATGACGGGCACTGCGAGCGTGCCGGTCAGCAGGCGCAGCGCGCGCACGGACGGCTGCGGCCGGCGGACGTCGCCGGGGCCGGCCCTTCCTCCGCCGGCTGCCCACCCGCGCGCCAATTCCCGCGCCTCTTCGAGCAGGGCCGCCGACATCCCCACGCCGTTCTCGTACTGCTCGGCGGCGTCGCTCGCCGGAGGCATGCGGCCGCAGAGCAGGTAGAGCTCGTCGGCGGCGTGCACGAAGGCGGCGCCGCGCTCGCGGAAGAACCGCGCCTGCCACTTCTCCACCGCCGCCAGCACGGCCGCGGCGTCGGCGGCGTTCACGCGCCGCAGCTCGCCCTCGGCCGCCAGCGAGACCGGGACGATGCCGACATCGCGCACCGCCTCCAGGCCGGCGGCGCCGGCGACTGTCGCGGCGAGCACGTCCCCGTCGTTCCAGCCCGGGCAGAGCACGACCTGGAGGTGCAGATCGAGGCCCGCGGCGGCGAGCCGCTCGAGGGCGGCTCGGGTCCCGCGGGCCGCGCGCCCCATGAGACGCACGCGCGCCTCGTCGTCCCAGGCGTGCATCGAGACGTAGAGCGGGGACAGGCGCAGGTCCTCGATGCGCGCCAGGTCCGCGTCGCTGAGGTTGCTGAGCGTGATGAAGTTGCCGTCCAGCACGCTGAGCCGGTAGTCGTCGTCCTTCACGGAGAGCGACGGGCGCAGCCCGGCGGGCACCTGATCGACGAAGCAGAAGCGGCAGGCGTTGCGGCAGACCTTGGCGGCGGCGCCGAGGCCGTCGTGGCCGAGGGAGATGCCGTGCCACTCGCCTTCGCGCGGCTCGATCGCGAGGTCCAGAGGGTGCCCGTCGCGCAGCACCGTGAGCCATATGACGTCATCGGCCGCGGCCAGCTCCAAGTCGAACACGTCGACCGGCGCCGCGCCGCTGAGGCGCACGATGCAGTCGCCGGGCGCCAGCCCGGCGCGCGCCGCTGCGGCCTCGACGGCGGCCACCGGGAGGCCCGGCGAAGCCGGCTCCCGCCGAGCGGGCCCGTCAGCCACCGCAGAGCTCCTGCAGGGCCTTGACCGTGGCGTCGATCTCGGCATCCGGAGTCGACGCTCCCGCGGCCACCCCGATGCGCCGCGCGCCCGTGAGCCAGCCGGCCTCGAGCTCGGCGGCCGACTCGATGTGGTACGTGCGGCTCTCTATGGCGCGGCACAGCTGCGCCAGCCGCGCCGTGTTGGCACTGTTGCGGCCGCCTACCACGACGACCACGTCGACCTCGGCGCCGAGCTCGCAGGCCGCGTTCTGGCGCTTCTCCGTGGCGTCGCAGATCGTGTTGTAGACGAGGAGCTCGCGGGCGACGGGCGCCAGCGCCGCGGCGACGCTGGCCAGGTTCGCCTGCGTCTGCGTCGTCTGCACGACGACCCCGACGCGCTTGCCGCGCAGCCGCTCCACGGGCAGGCCGCGGGCCTCCTCCACGACCACCGCGCCGTCGCCGGCGAAGCCCTCGAGGCCGGCGACCTCGGGGTGGTCGCGCTCACCGAGGATGACGACCGCGTATCCGGCCTCGCGCAGCGCGGCCGCCTTGCGCTGCGCGACGGCGACGAAGGGGCAGGTGGCGTCGACGACGTTGATGCGGCGCGAGCGCGCCCCGCCGACCACCGACGGCGCCACGCCGTGGGTGCGCACGATGAGCGTGCCCGAGTCGACCTCGTCCGGGTCGTCGACGACGTCGACGCCGCGCTCCGCCAACTGGCCGACGACCGTGGGGTTGTGGATGATCGGCCCCAGCGTGGCCACCGGCTTCTCGGCGCCCTCGATCGCCTCCTCGGTGATGCGCAGGGCACGCTCGACGCCGTAGCAGTAGCCGGCGTAGCGCGCCACGACGATGCGCACGTCACCGGCGCGGACCTCGCGCAGCTCCTGGCTGCGTTCGGGCTCGTCGTCGTAGCGCGGGCCGCGCTCCGCGCCGCCGGCCGTTTCCACGCGAGGCTCAGAGTCGCGCATACAGATCGGCGACGGCGGCCTGCATGCGCCGCGCCGCCTCCTGGTACGTCTTGCTGTTGCGCCCCGTGAGGTCGCTCAGCTCGAGCGGCGGGCCCACGAGGATGCGCAGCGCCGGCAGCCCCGGGCGCCCATCGCGCACCATGCGCTGCGTCCCGTCCATCGCCATGGGCACGACAGGAGCGCCGCTGCGCAAGGCGATCATGCCCACGCCGGGCAGGAACTCGTGCACGGCGTCGTCCCGCCGGCGGTGGCCCTCGGGGAACATCAGGAGCACCTCGGCCTGCTCCAGGATCTCCAGCGACGTGGTGAGCGCGGCGCGGTCGCCGGCCCCGCGGTCTATCGGGAACGCCCCCAGGGTGACGATGAGCTTGCGCAGCGCGGCGTTGCCGAACAGTTCCTTCTTGGCCATGTAACGCAGCGGGCGGTCGAAGATCATCCCGCAGATCACGGGGTCGATGTTCGCTTTGTGATTGGTGATCACGATCACTGGGCCGGAGCGCGGCAGGTTGCCCGTGCCCTTGGCCCGGCAGCGGTACAGCCCGCCGAACACCGGTACCGCCAGCCAGCGGCAGAACGTGTACAGGCCGCTGTCGCCGTAGCCGCTGAGCGGCAGGCCCCAGAGCCTCATCTGCGTCCCTCCCCGGGCTTCATGCGCCATCCCCGGAGGCTCCCCCGCCCACCGTGGCGGCGACCAGGTCGACGACCGCGTCGACGACCTCGTCGAGGGTCATGCCCGAGGTGTCCACCTCGGTCGCGTCCGCGGCCCTGCGCAGGGGCGCGACTGCGCGCGTGGAGTCCCGCTTGTCGCGCTCGCGCAGAGCGGCCAGGACCCGCCCGTCGTCGACGTCGCCGCCGGCCTCGCGCAGCTCCGCGGCGCGGCGCGCCGCCCGCACCTCCGGGCGCGCCGTCAGGAACACCTTCACGGCCGCGTCCGGGAACACGTTGGTGCCGATGTCGCGGCCCTCCATGACGATCTCCGCGTCGCCGGCGAGGCGGCGCTGCTCGTCCACCAGCACGCGGCGCACGCCCGGGAGCTCGGACACGCGCGACGCGGCGGCGGCCATCTCCAGCGTGCGGATGTCGGTGCTGACGTCACGCTGCGCCGCGAAGAGCCGCCCTTCGCCGTCGAAGCGGAGCGGCGCGGCGGCGGCGG
>CAIWHY010000288.1 GCA_903912585.1 uncultured Thermoleophilia bacterium
AGCGGCGGCGCTACCACAGCGACCCGGTCGAGGATCTGGTCGCCGCCGGCGCCGCCGGCATCGTCAATATGTCGGCGTCGCCTTTCGCCATCGGCAAGCAGCCGCACCGCGAGGCGATGCTGAGCGCGATCGCTCGCCGGCACGGCGTGCCGGTCCTGTACGTGAACCAGGTCGGCGGTGCCGACGAGCTCGTCTTCGACGGCCGCAGCGGCGCCTTCGCCGCCGACGGCACCCTCGTGGCGCGCGCCGCCGCGTTCGCGCCGGACGTGCTCGTCGTCGACACCGGCGACCTCGGCGCAGGGGAGGGCGGCCGCGCCGCCGCGGGCTCGGCCGCCGCCAGCGATTCGGCGTCCGGCGGCCGTGCTCCCGCAGCTCGTGCGCCCGCCCTGGCCGCCGACGACTTCCGCCCGGCGTCGGAGATCTGGCGGGCGCTCGTGCTCGGCGTGCGCGACTACGTCGCCAAGAGCGGCTTCGCGCGCGCCCTCGTCGGGCTCTCCGGCGGCATCGACTCCGCCGTCGTGGCCGCCGTGGCCGCGGAGGCGCTCGGCCCGGACAACGTGCTCTGCGTGCTCATGCCGTCGCCGTACTCGAGCGCCGGTAGTGTGACCGACGCCGAGGCGCTCGCCGTCAACCTCGGCGTGCGCACGGTCACGCTGCCGATCGAGCCGATCATGACCTCGTTCGACGCCGCGCTGGCGCCGGTCTTCGCAGGCCGGCCTGCCGACGTGACCGAGGAGAACGTGCAGGCGCGCATCCGCGGCAACCTGCTCATGGCCCTCTCCAACAAGTTCTCGTCGCTGCTGCTCACGACCGGGAACAAGTCCGAGCTGGCCGTGGGCTACTGCACGATCTACGGCGACATGTCGGGCGGGCTCGCCGTCATCTCCGACGTGCCCAAGACGCTGGTGTACGAGGTGGCGCGCTGGCTCAACGAGACGCGCGGCCGCGAAGTGGTCCCGCGCGCCATCATCGAAAAGGCGCCGTCGGCCGAACTGCGCCCGGACCAGACCGACCAGGACAGCCTGCCGCCGTACGACGAGCTGGACGGGATCCTCAAGCTGCTCGTCGAAGAGCACCGCGGCGCCGGCGAGATCGTCGCCGCAGGGTACGAGCGCGCGACGGTCGAGCGGGTCGCGCGCCTCGTCACCGCCAACGAGTTCAAGCGCAAGCAGGCGGCGCCGGGTCTCAAGGTCACAGACCTCGCCTTCGGGATGGGCTGGCGCATGCCCATCGCGACCGTGCCGCGCTCCCGCCGAGGGGCCTGACGAAGCTGACCGCTCAATCGCACAGGTCTAAGGGTCGAGTCGAGGGTCGTACTTCGTGAGGAACACATGATCGCGTCGCGCCCGGGCCTGCTGCAGCGCACCTTCCGCTCGCTGCACATCTACAACTACCGCCTGTTCTTCTTCGGCCAGGTCGTGTCGATGAGCGGCACGTGGATGCAGTCGGTGGCCCAGAGCTGGCTCGTGCTCCAGCTGTCCGGCAGCTCGCTCGCTCTCGGCATCACCGTGGGCCTCCAGTTCGGCCCGGTGCTGTTCCTCGGGGCCTGGGCCGGTGCGCTGGCCGACAGGGTCGACAAGCGCCGGCTGCTCATCGTCACGCAATCGGTCGCCGCCGTGCTCGCACTCGTCCTCGGCGTGCTCACGGCGACCGACCTCGTCACCGTCTGGATGATCTGGGTCCTGGCCGGGCTCACCGGCTGCGCCGTGGCCCTCGACATGCCCTCGCGTCAGAGCTTCGTCTACGAGATGGTGGGGCCGGACGACCTGGCCAACGCCGTCGGCCTCAACGCGGTGATCATCAACTCATCGCGGATCCTCGGGCCGGCGCTCGGCGGGCTGCTCATCGCCGGCCTTGGCGTTGCGCCCTGCTTCTTCTTCAACGCCGTCTCGTTCCTGGCGGTCATCGTCGCGCTTGCCGTCATGCGCCGGCGCGAGCTCCGGCCGAGCAAGCCGGTCAAGCGGCAGCCCGGCCAGGTGCGGGCCGGCCTGAAGTACGTCTGGCGCACGCCCGAGCTGCGCGTGCCGCTGGTCATGATGGCGGTGGTGAGCACGCTCGCCTACAACTTCTCGGTGGTGCTGCCCCTGCTCACCAGGTCGGTGTACGGCCGCGGCGGCGGGGCCTATGGCCTCCTTTCCGCGGCGATGGGCGTCGGGGCGCTCGCCGGCGCCCTGCTGATGGCCGGCAGGGCGCGCCCCTCACGGCGCCTGCTCGTGGCCAGCACGCTGGCCTTCGGCGTGGCGACGCTCGCCCTCGCCGCCGTGCCCGGCTACACGGCGGGCCTCGTCCTGCTCGTGCCCATCGGCGCCGCCGCCGTCCTCTTCATCAGCAGCACCAACTCTCTGCTGCAGCTCAACGCAAAGGACTCGATGCGCGGGCGCGTGATGGCGTTGTGGTCGGTCGTCTTTCTCGGGAGCACGCCGATCGGCGGGCCGCTCACGGGGGCGCTGGCGCGCGGCTTCGGCGTGCGATGGGCGGTCGCGTTCGGCGGCGTCGCCGCGGTGGCGACCGCGCTGGGCGCCTTTCTCGCTCTCCGGCGCCGGATGATCCGCGAGGGCGCAGCAGAGGCGCCTGCGTGCCTGCCCGACGGTCCCTTCGCCGGCGATGCCCTCTGCGAGGCGGTGGAGACGGGCGGTCCGCACGAGCCACGGCCGCCGGCGGCGACGGGCGCAGGGACCGGCGCGGGGACCAGCGCGCGGTAGCGCCCCGGCGGGCTCGCGGCGGGGCTCCGGCGGAAGCGGGCGCAGGCTCACGCCGGTCTTCAGGTTCGCCCGCTGTTGCCGATGTAGTACACAGCGGCCGCGACGGCCGCGGATCGATCACGCAAGCGAGGTGAAGAGTGCTTCTCCAGGGCAACCTGAAGGAGTTCAGTCTCCCCAACATCTTCCAGCTGGTGAAGATGAGCGCCAAGTCGGGGGCGCTCACCATCCGGCGTGGGGAGGAGTCGGGCAAGATCTTCTTCCGCAAGGGCCTCATCAACTACGCCTACTCGGCGCCCCAACTGCTCCCGCTCGGCGAGCGTCTCGTCAAGTCGGGGTCGATCAGCGCCAGGCAGCTCAAGGAGGCCCTGGCGGAGCAGAAGAAGGCCGGCGAGGGCGCGCG
>CAIWHY010000289.1 GCA_903912585.1 uncultured Thermoleophilia bacterium
GCCCAGGCGCCGCTCGCGGACAGCGGCGAAGAGCTCGGCCGCCTCGGCGCGCCGGTAGGCGAGCATCTGCGCCGCGGCCGCGCGCCGCTCTGCCGCGGCCTGCGGGTCCGCCTCGGGGCCCGCCGCGCCCGCCTGCTGCAGGACCACCGGCGACGCGGGGCTGAGGTGGCAGCTGGTGAAGCCCGCCTCCTCCATCCCGCGGCGCACGGCGAAGGGGGTCGCTGACTTTGCAGACCGTCGCCCGGCCCGTCAGCTTGGGCACTGCGGCGCGCAGCTTCTGCACGTTGCCGTGGACGCGCGCGTGCGAGCCGCGGCCGTTTTTGAAGGGGCGCTGCCGGTCGTGGGTATCCGGCGGGCCGTCGAAGCTGACGAGCGGGCTGATCTGCTCCTTGGCGATGTAGGCGATGACCTCGTCGGTCAGCAGGGTGGCGTTGGTGGTCATGCCGAACTTCACCTCCTTGCCGCGCGCGGCCGCCTCGTCCTTGGCGTAGGCGACCACGCGCTGCAGCAGGGGGAAGTTGAGCAGCGGTTCGCCGCCGAAGAAGCTCACGTGGACCGTCTTCTCGTCGAAGGAGTTCGCGAGCAGCCAGTCGACGGCGGCGAGCGCCGTCGCCTCGTCCATCATCCCGCGCCCGCCGTACTCGCCGCCCTCGCCGTAGCAGTAGACGCAGCGCAGGTTGCAGGTCTGCGTGAGGAAGAGCGCGATGTGGAGCACCGGGAAGGTGGGCGGCGCGGCCGGGGCGTCTGTTCCCGCCGGCGCGGCCGCGGCCTCGTCCTTCGCCTCGGTGCCTGCTGCGGCGTCCTCCGCCTCCTGCTCCGCCTCCTCCACCAAGCCACAGCCGCGCAGAGCCCGCATCAGCCCGTCGGGCACCAGCGTGGAGAAGCCCGGCGTCAGGCCCGCGATCGCCGCCGCGAGGGCCGCGCTGACCGGCAGCGCCGCCATGTCGGGGACCAAGAAAAGGCAGTGCGCGCCCTCGCACTCGAGGATGCGGTGCTCCTTGAGAGCGACGTTGCCGTGCCAGGTGCGGCCGTTGCGGGTGATCTCATAGGGTCCGAACATCACATGTCTCCAGGGGGGGCCTGCGTGAGCGCGAGCACAGGTCCACGTCACGAGAGTGCGGGAGGGTCGTCGCCAAGAGGCGGTCCGCCCGGACCTGGATCATCTTGCCGAAACGACTTCACATCAGCGGCCGCCACGTGCGGGTCCGCCTGAAGGGCCTTCCGGCTACACGGACCGCCCGCCATCACCAGGGATTCCGCACCATGCGCCCCCGGCTATCGAATCCAGTTCCTCGTCACCCAACTCCGTGGTCGGCCGCAAGGGGATCACCAGAGTGCGCACGTCTTGGGAATCGACGGCCACGTTGATAGCGATGCCCGCGGGGACCTGCACGCCCTCGGCCGCGAGCGTCGGCGCCGGGTTGGCGAGAAGCCGCTCCTTGAAGGCCTCGTCCTCCCAGCACTTGGTGATGACCTTCTGCAGCGGGGTGTCTTGCTCGGCCATGATGCCGTCCTCTCGCGCGAGGGATGGTGGAGTAGAAATACATTGTGTAGCAGAAGCATCCCCATAGATACAGAACATCCGTCGACGACTGCGGCCGAGCTCTGAAGAATCGATCGAGCTGCCCGCATTGCAGACTTCGCCGGGCTCAACTACACACACCCCGTTCTCCCCAAGCGCGTGCTGCTCCGCCTCGTTCCTGAGGGTCGCGTGCGCGGCTGTGACGTCCGCGGATGGCGACCATGTCCGGCCTTCCCGAATGACCGCGCCGGCGGCCGCGCCGAGCGCACGCCTCTCGGTTGAGCGGCAACGCTGTCTCGCGGTACACTCTGCCCTGCCCCTCGGGCATCGCTGGCGAGTGGCCTAATTGGCAAGGCACCTGACTCTGGATCAGGGGATTGAAGGTTCGAGTCCTTCCTCGCCAGCCATCGCCATCGCCCTTCACCCGCCCCGTGCCTGGACCGCAAGTGCGCACCCGCAGGCTTCGTGCGGCGCTCGGGCCGGACTCACGCCCGCGCGTGGCGCTGCCGATATCGGTGGAGACGGCAACGCCCCGCAACCGTCTCCCGTCGCACATCCGGCGGCTGCACGAGACGATCGCGGGCTCAAGGAGGAAGAAGCATGGGCGCAAGAACGATGAGTGCAAGAATCATGGGTGCAAGAAGGATCCTGGTCCTGACGGTCGCGGCTCTCGCGGCAGCGGCCCTGCTGGCCACGTCGGCCCCCGCCGCTCCGGTGAAGGCCACCGACTACGGGAAGCACGCCCACTGGCTCTACCTGCCGGGCAAGTCGGTGAAGCCGAAGAAGGTCGCCGTCTTCTACGTCTATCCCACCTCGTACTCGCGGCTCCCCGGCGGGCCGATCTACGCCACCATCGACGACCCCAGGATGGTGCCGGGCGCGCAGGTGGCCTTCCAGCGCCAGGCCACCGCCTTCCGCACCGTCGGCAATGTCTACGCGCCCTACTACCGGCAGATCGACGCCACCTACCAGCTCTCGCTGCCCTTCGCGCAGCAGAAGAGGAACATCGCCGGCATCCCTTCCACCGACGTCTTCGCGGCGTTCAAGTACTTCCTCAAGCACTTCGATCACGGCCGCCCCTACATCCTCGCCGGCCATTCCCAAGGCTCGGCTGTGCTGGCCAACCTCCTCGCCAGATACATGAAGGCGCACCCGGCGGTGTATGCGCGCATGATCGTCGCCTACGTGCCCGGCTACCCGATCCAGCGCTCCTACCTGCGCCAGCACCGCTTCCTCAGGTACGCCCAAGGCGCGAGCGACACCGGGGTCATCGCCTCCTGGAACACCGAGGCGCCCACGCTCGCCGCGCCCAGCCCGGTCGTGCAGCCCGGAGCTGTCGCCATCAACCCGATCACGTGGACGAGGTCGCAGAAGGAGGCCTCCGCCGCCAGGAACCGCGGTTCCATCGAGCTGGACCCGGCCACAGGCGGGACGCCGTTCCTCAACGCCGACGGGACGATCAAGCGCTTCATGAACGTCGCCGACGCGCGCGTCGACAAGGCCAAGGGCGTCGTCATCTGCAGCACCATCGACGCGGCGGACCCGCCCTACTTCAATGTGCACGGCTTCCCCATGGGCGTCCTCCACACCTTCGACTACCCGCTGTACTTCTTCAGCGTGCGCGCCAACGCTGCCGAGCGGGTCGCGCACTTCTTCGCGCAGAACTAGCACGCGCGGGTCCGGGTCGCCGTCGCACCGCGTGCGGCCCGCCACCAGGGGGTACCATGCACTCGAAGGGCCATTGCCCTTGGGGCCACGCACGGGAGTCACGATGACGATGCCGCTCAACTTCTTCGCCGAAGACGTCTACGTGAACGCGGGCGCGATGCACTGGCTGCAGAGCGTGATGTCCTCTTGGCCCGCCCAGCTCCTCATCGTCCTCCTCTACCTCGGCGTCGCCGCCGTGGCCTACGTGCGCGTCTCGCGCGAGTGGCGGGACGTGGGCGGCGCGCGCAACCGCTACTTCCTCGGGACCCTCATCGCGCTCGGCGTCCTCGTGATCCTCCAGTTCGTCCTCGGCAGCTCGCTGCTCGGCGTCGTCCGCTGGCCGACCTGGCTCTACTGGATCGAGTACGTCGTCCTGTTCGCCTTGTGCTTCTACTACCTGGTCCGCTTGCTCACCCGGCAGCGCAGAGGGCGCGGGGACGATGAGACGCGCCGGCGTGGCGCCGCGCTGGAGCACGTCATCGCGCCGGTCAGCGACGAGGCGCATCACCCGACGAGCGCGTAGGGCGGCGCGGCCTGCCACGCCTGCGGTGACGCACGCTGCCGCGAGGAAAGGACCAGCGATGGCCTTCGACCCTGGTGACTACGACGAGGTCTACGAGACCCACTCAGCGCCGGAGAAGGCGACGCTGCTGCGTCAGGGCTGGGTCGTGCTCGTCATCGCACTCGGGCTCGCGGCGTCGGCCTGCGCGACGATGCCCCCGGCGAACCACGCACTCACGTACTCAGTCGTGCCGTACAAGGGCGGGGTCGCGACGTCGGTCGCCGACGATCGCGTCGGCACGCACACCGTGTGGGTGGTCCTGCTGGATCCGCCCAAGGGCGTGCAGCGTGAGCTCCTCGGCGGCGAAAGCACCAACAGCGGTGCCGGGATGGGGTCGGGGCACACACGCGGGCCGCTGCCGGCCGGTACGTACAAGTACGCCGTCTACAGTGCCGACGGCCACGTGCACAGCGCCATGGCGCTGTACTGGACGCCGAAGTACCGCGTCGGCGAGGGCAAGGTGACCGTGCCGTGACAGACGCTGTCGGCCGGCCGCGCCGTCTCACGCCAGCCCCATGCGCCGCAGCTGCGCCTCCGAGTGGCCGAAGAAGTGAGCCGTCTCGTGCAGCACCACGACGCGGATGCGCTTGACCAGTGCCCCGCGCGTCGCCGAGACGCGCTCCAGGTTGGCGCGGAAGAGGTGGATGGTGTCGGCGTAGGGCGCGCCGAAGCTGACCGATCGCTTCGCCATCGGTACGCCGTGATAGAGCCCGAGAATCCGCGGGTCGATGCCGTCGGCCACCATCTCCCGAGACGGGCGGTCCGCGATCAGGATGGCCACGTTGCCCAGCTGGTCGAGCAGCTCCTGCGGCAGCTCGCCCAGCGCCGCCTCGGCGACCGACTCGAACTCTTCCAGCTCCAGGAGCGGCGCGGGGGAGGCGGCAGCGGCGTCCAGGCGCAGCACCGCCGCCCACTCCACGCTCATGCCTTCACGGTCGCCACTCGCGCCGAGCGAGAGTCCGAGCAGGTAGCGTGCGTCCGCCTCGAGGCCGGGCGACAGGGCGCCGCGAGCGACCACGTCGCGCAGGCGCTGTGCCGCGGCGCGAGCATCGCCCGCGGCCAGCAGTCGCTGGGCCTCGCGAAGCTCGTGCATCGTGAGATCCTCGCTCATCGCCACATCATAGACGGACGGAGCGATCGGCCCGGCGCGGGAGCCGAGGTTCAGAACACCAGGCGCCGATGCCCGAGCGTGATGGCTCCCGGGCCGCAAGTGGGTAGCGTGCAGACAGCGACCCAGTGATCACACACTTCAGGAGAGCCTCATGAGCGAACCCGAGCGCCCGATCGACACCGCGCTCTTCGATGCGCACACCGCCGCATCCGACGACTTCTACCGGCACGTGAACGGCGGCTGGCTCGACGCCAACCCCGTCCCGTCCGAGTACGGCTCCTGGGGCGCGCCCCAGATCGTGCACGCGCGCAATCAGGACGTGCTGCACCAGCTGCTCGCGGACGCGGCGGCCGGGACGGAGCCGCGCGGATCGGCCGGCCAGATGGTGGGCGACTACTTCGCCGCCGCCATGGATGAGGAGGCGATCGCCGCTGCCGGCTTGAAGCCGCTCGAGCCGCTTCTGGCGCGCATCGACGCCGCTGAGTCCGTTGCCGACGTGCGCGACATCGTGCGCGACCTGCAGCGCTGCGGGCCGGGCCCGCTGCACTCCCTCGGCATCGCGCCCGACTTCGAGGACCCAGGCGCGTACCTCGTCTACGTCGGCCAGGGCGGGCTGGGCCTGCCCGAGCGCGACTACTACACGCGTGACGACGAGCAGTCGGCCGCCTTGCGCAGGCAGTACGTCGCTCACGTCGCCAATCAGCTCGGCAACCTGGGCGACGCCGAGGAGCGCGCGCGAGAGGCCGCCGAGCACATCCTCGCCTTCGAGACGCGACTTGCCGAGGCGTCCTACACCGCCGCGCAGCTGCGCGACGTGCAGCTCACGATGAACCGCTACGCGGTCGCCGCGCTGGACGAGCTCATGCCGGCCTTCGGCCTGAGCTCGTACGTCGCGGCGCTCGGCGTCACATCGGCGTCGGTCAGCGTGGACAATCCCGGCTTCTTCCGGGCGCTGGACGACGCGCTCGCCGGCACTCCCGTGGAGACGCTGAGGGACTACCTGCGCTGGCACGTGGTCAAGGCGTTCGCGTCGGCGCTTCCCTCCGCGTTCGAGAACGAGGCGTTCGACTTCTACGCGCGCACGCTCGCCGGGCGGAAGGACATGCAGCCGCGCTGGAAGCGCGTGCTCAACGCGGCCTCCGCGGACATCGGCGAACTGGTGGCGCAGCTCTACGTCGAGGCGGCGTTCCCCGCACATGCCAAGAAGCGCTGCGAGGAGATGGTCGACCATCTCCTGTCGGCGATGGGACGCGCGATCCGGAGCGTGGAGTGGATGACGGAGGCCACGCGGGCAGAGGCCCTGCGGAAGCTCGACGGATTCAACTACAAGATCGGCTTCCCGGACGAGTGGCGCGACTACGCCGGTCTCGTCGTGGAGCGCGGATCGCATGTGGAGAACCGGATGCGCTGTGAGGCGTTCGAGTACGCCCGGCAGATGGGCCGGCTGGACGAGCCGGTCGACAGGGGCGAGTGGGCGATGCCCGCTCACACGGTGAACGCCTACTACCACCCGCTGCTCAACGAGATCGTCTTTCCCGCCGGCATCCTGCAGCCGCCGTTCTTCAACGCCGAGGCCGACGACGCCGTGAACTACGGTGCCATCGGCGCGGTCATCGGGCACGAGATCACGCACGGCTTTGACGACGAGGGCAGCCACTTCGACGCCGACGGCCAGCTGCGCGACTGGTGGACCGCAGCGGACCGCGCCGAGTTCATGCGGCGCGCGCAGGTGCTCGTGGACCAGTTCGACGAGTACGCGGTGGTCGATGATCTGCACGTGAACGGCCGCCTCACGCTGGGCGAGAACATCGCCGATTTCGGCGGCCTCAAGATCGCCCACGACGCGCTGCGCGAGGCGCTCGCCGGCACGGCGGCCGCGACCATCGACGGGTTCAGTCCCGAGCAGCGGTACTTCGTCTCGTGGGCGACGGTGTGGCGCACGAGCTACACCGACGAGTACCTGCAGCTGATCGTCAAGACCGACCCGCATTCGCCGGCGCGGGCGCGCGTGAACGAGCCCCTGTCCAACCTGCCGGCGTTCGCGGCCGCGTTCGAGATCGATGGGACGTCGCCCATGGCGCGCAGCGAGGAGACACGCGCCCGCATCTGGTAGCGGTGGCGAGCTACGCGGAGAGCGGCGTTCAGCCGACCGTGACCCACGCCAGCGCCGCGACGCCGGCCACGATCACCACGACGCCTGCCAGCTGCAGCCGGGTCAACCTCTCGCGCACGAACAGGTAGGCGGCCGCGCTGGCGACGACGGCGAACTGCGACCCGAGGACGGCGGCGATGGCGACCGAGTGACGCGCGCCGACGGCGTAGCAGACGAACCCGAGCACCTCCGCGAGCCCGGTGAAGAGCACCAAAGGGACGGCCGACCGGGCGAGCCTGAGTCGCCGGGTCAGCGCCAATGGGATCGTCAGGATCGCCACGCCCACGAGGCGCGGCGGAAGCACCGCCCAGCCGGCGGGGAGCGAGGCGCTGAGATGGCCCGTGGCGAAGGTGCCGATACCGAAGCAGATCGCCGCCAGCGCTGCCAGCCAGAACCCGGTCGACGTGCGCTGGTCCGGCGTCGATTCATCGGGGGCCACGCCCGCCAGCACGATGCCGAGCGTGACGAGCGCCAGAAGCCCGGCCTGGGCGACGCCGAGAGCCTCGCCGGCCGCCACGGCCAGCAGCGCCGCGATGGCGCCCTCGGTGGAGGTCACCGGCGTCACGATCCCGACCTTGCCGCGCCGGAGCGCCGTGTACTCCAGGAGCAACCCCACCACGTTGCCGAACCCGGCCACGAGCATCCACGCGATGTCGGTGGCGCCGAGGGGCCCGGGGGCCGGACCGATGGCGATCACGGCGAGGTTCGCGACCAGCCCGATGAGCATCACCCAGGCCACGACCGACGCGGCGCCGATGATGCGGCTGGAGCGGGCCGAGCAGAACGTGCCCGCTCCCCACGCCAAAGCGGCCCCAAGCCCTCCCAGTAGGGCGATCAAGCGTCAGCAGCCGATCTGGACGGGGCGATCGACCGAGAGGCGGAGGGCGGCCCTCATGCCCTACTCGTCCGTCTCGCCGAGGATCTTCTCGGCCTCTTCCAGGCGGTCGGCCGGGACCAGGATATCGACCGGTCCGAATCCGGACGGGCCGCCGGGGAACAGCCAGCCGCCCGCCCCGTAGCTGCGAGCCATCGTGGGGATGCCCTCCGCCTCCAGGCGCCCCCGCAGGACGGCGGCGAACATCCCGTCGGGCGCCGTCGTGACCACGCGCAGGTCGAGGTCGTCATTCACGAGGCACCTTGCGGTGATGCGAGGATCCCGCAGTCCGCGATCGGCAGCACGGCGACGGCGACGAGAATGGCGGCTGAGACCTTCATGCGACGAGCATAGCAGGGCGATCCAGTGCCTTCGGGCCGGTCGCGCGGCGGACATTCAGTGCCAAGCGAGCCCAGTTCGCGCCATCCACACCCGAGCATGCGGGTCGCAGAATGGTTGCATCCGGCGATGCGGGCGGAGGGTCGAGCGAGAGAGATCCCCGCAGGGGGGTGGTAGCGCATACGGGATTCGAACCCGTGTTACCGCCGTGAGAGGGCGGCGTCCTAGGCCCCTAGACGAATGCGCCACGCAAGAACGGGGCTGCTGCGCCGGCGAAGATCCTCTTGCCGATCCGGCCGTGGCAGCGGCGAACTAGGGTAGCACAAGTCCCGGCGGCGGCAAACCCGCCGAGCTCGCGGCTACGGGATACGCCGAGCCGACTGGTATGCTTCGCGGTACCTTCGGCCAGCCGACGTGGAGGGTTCCTTGGCTCGCAAGGCGCCGCACACGAGTCACAGCACCCAGCATCTCACCGACGTGCGCACGCGTCGCGTGTACGCGCGCGCCGGCGACGGCTCCGCGACGTTCGGCTGGGACTACCCGGGCAGCACGCTCCTGCAGGTGAGGATCCTGCGCTCCGAGCAGGGTTTCGCGCAGGAAGCGGAGGCCGGCGGAGCGCGCGGCGCGGAGGAGGGAGCCGGCCCGGTCGTCGTGTACGACGACGTCACCGGCTCGTTCCGCGACGCGGCACTCGAGAACGGCGCCGAGTACTTCTACACGATGTTCGCGCGCGAGACCGGCGCGGCCGGCGAGGCCGGCAGATCGGGCGAGGACGCCGGCGAGTGGATGCGCTGGAGCGAACGCCGGCTGCGGCCGCAGGCGCAGGGAGCCGGCGCTACAGTCTCGCTCGCGGACCGCGGGCGTGCCGCCGCGGATTGCTGCCGCGCCGCCGCGGCGCGCGTGCGCCGCGCCTTCGGCCGCAGGACGCTGCTCGGCGCGCTGCTGCTGGTCCTGTGTCTGTCAACGCTCACGGCTGTCTCGGCTGCGCTCCCCGGCGCGGCCGGCGCGGCGGCCGCCAAGCCGGCCGTGCCC
>CAIWHY010000290.1 GCA_903912585.1 uncultured Thermoleophilia bacterium
CTCGCCTCGGACGAGGCCGCCTACATCACCGGCGCGACCTACGTCGTCGACGGCGGCATGACCTACTTCAACAAGGGACTGTAGAGCAGCTCTCACCCCACGAGACAGGAGCAGAAGACATGGCAGAACCGACGCGCGACTTCTTCGCCACACTGGCGCAGCGGCACCAGCCGCTGCCCGAGGGCGTGACGGGCCTCATGCGCTTCGACCTGGCAGACGGCGAGCGCACCGAGCACTGGTACCTCGCCATCCGCAAAGGCGAGGTCACCGTGTCGCATCAAGGTCCGGATCCGGACTGCACGGTGAGCACGGGACTCGCCACCTTCGAGGCGATCGTGAGCGGCAAGATGAACGCCATGGCCGCGGTCCTGCGTGGGGCGGTCGAGATCCAGGGCCGCTTCGCCTTGATGACCGCGGTGCAGCGGTTCTTCGCCGCCCCGGCCGAGTGCGCCCCCGACGAACCCGCCGCCGGCTACGCGAGGAGGCTGTCATGAGCCCGGACGTCAAGATCCTCGACGGCAACACGTTCGTAGTCAGCGACGACCGCGGCGACATCGAGGCGTCGCTGACCGATCCGACCGGCCTGTTCTCCTTCGACACGCGGTACCTCTCCAAGTGGGTGCTCACCGTCGACGGCCAGCGCCTCAACCCGCTCTCGGTGGACGACCTCCAGTACTTCGAGACCCGCTTCTTCCTGGTGCCGGGCACGGGCACCGTGTACATCGACGCCAAGCTGTCGGTGATCCGGCAAAGGGCCGTCGGCGGCGGCTTTCACGAGGAGCTCACGATCCTCAACCATGACGAGAAGGCGGTGGACCTCGAGGTCAGGATGGAGGTCGGCTGCGATTTCGCCGACCTGTTCGAGGTCAAGGACGACCTCAAGAAGAAGGGCGAGTACTACACGCGCATCGAAGATGGCCGGCTGGTGCTCGGCTATCGCCGCGAGACCTACGTGCGCGAGACGTGGATCTCGGCGACCGCGGCGTGCGCCCTCGACGAGCACGGCCTGACCTTCAGCGTCCACGTGGAGCCCAACCACGAGTGGACGACCGACCTGCACGTGACGCTGGGGCGCGGCGTCGGCGGCCAGAGCATCGCGCAGCCCAAGTACGAGCGCCACTCCAAGAAGGCGCTCCCCTACATGGAGCGCAGCCTGGAGAAGTGGCTGGACGAGGCGCCGCGCCTGACGTGCGACTGGGACCCGCTGAACCGGACGTACCAGCGCAGCCTGGTCGACCTCGCGGCGCTGCGCTTCTCGCCCGTGTCGCTGCCCGGCCACTACCTGCCCGCCGCCGGGCTGCCCTGGTTCATGACCATGTTCGGCCGCGACAGCATCTTCACCAGCCTGCAGGCGCTGCCGTTCACGCCGGAGCTCGCAGAGACGACGCTCCTGGCCCTGGGCCTGTGGCAGGGGTCGCGCTCGGACGACTTCCGCGACGAGGACCCCGGCCGCATCCTCCACGAGCTGCGCTTCGGCGAGATGACCGCCTTCGAGGAGCGGCCGCACTCGCCGTACTACGGCTCCGTGGACGCGACCCCGCTCTACGTTGTGCTGCTCGACGAGTACGAGCGCTGGACCGGGGACACGAAGCTCGTGCGGAACCTGGAGCAGACGGCGCGCAGGGCGCTGGCCTGGATCGACGACTACGCCGACCTGCAGGGCAACGGCTACATCGCCTACAAGCGGCGCAACGAGCAGTCCGGCCTCGAGAACCAGTGCTGGAAGGACTCCTGGGATTCGATCTCCTACCGCGACGGCCGGCTGCCCGGCTTCCCGCGCGCCACCTGTGAGCTGCAGGGCTACGCCTACGACGCCAAGATGCGCGGCGCCCGCCTGGCGCGCAAGGTGTGGCACGACCCCGCCTATGCGCAGCGGCTCGAGAAGGAGGCGGCAGAGCTCAAGCGCCGCTTCAACCGCGACTTCTGGGTCGAGGAGGGGCAGTACTACGCGATCGCCCTGGAGGCGGACGGCAGCAGGTCGACGCCCTCGCCTCCAACAACGGCCATCTCCTGTGGAGCGGCATCGTCGACAAGGGCAAGGCGAAGGCCGTCGCGCGGCACCTCATGTCGCCGGCGATGTACTCGGGCTGGGGCGTGCGCACCCTGTCCACGGACGAGTCCCGCTACAACCCGATCGGCTACCACGTCGGCACGGTGTGGCCCTTCGACAGCTCGATCGTCGCCTGGGGCCTGCGCCGCTACGGCTTCAAGGAGGAGGCGGCGCGCATCGCCGCGGGCATCCTCGACGCCGCCGAGTTCTTCGACGGCCGCCTGCCGGAGGCGTTCGGCGGCTACCCGCGGGAACTGACCAAGTACCCGGTGCAGTACCCGACCGCCTGCAGCCCGCAGGCTTGGTCGACCGGGGCACCGCTGCTGCTTCTGCGCACGATGCTCGGGCTCGAGCCGATCGGCGAGCATCTGGTCGTCGACCCGGCCCTGCCGCAGGGCATCGGCCGCCTCGAGCTGCTCGACATCCCCGGCCGCTGGGGCCGCGTGGACGCCTTCGGGCGCGGCCGCGTGGACGTGGAGAAGCGGCCGCGCCGGCAGAGCCAGCTCGGCGTGATCGAGGACGGCGGGAAGGCGGCGAAGCCCCGCAAGAAGTGAGGCTTGGGTGGCGCCGGCGCGAGGCTGCA
>CAIWHY010000291.1 GCA_903912585.1 uncultured Thermoleophilia bacterium
ACTGGGCAACATCAGCCCGGCAGACTACGAACTGGCCGCCGCTTCGGCGGCCTCATGAGGGGCTAGCATTGCTAGCCGAGAACTGTCTGCGAAGACGGGGCAACTCCATCCTAGACGAGTGCTGGAAGCCTTCCTTCGCCCGCTACCTGGTGCCCAGGTACATGGGCCTGCGTCGTGAGCTGGTGCGCTACCTGCGGCTCTACAACTACGACCGCACGCACCACGGGCGCCTCACCAAGGGCCGCATCCCCGCCGAGGTGCTCGGTGCCGCTAAGATGTGGCGGTAGCAGGCGGATGTGTCGCTACATCTCGGAGTCAGTACATTCTAGCGGGCGAGCCCTCGACTCATCGTCGCCAGTCACGACCCCCGGCTCGAGGCCGAGTGCATTCGCCACCTCGTCGCTTCTGAGGAGCTTGGTCTGAGCGTCCGAGCTGAGCGTCTGCGCGAGCATAGCCTGGAACGTCATGACGTCGTCCAGTTCCGCTGGGGTCTTGAGAAGAGACCACTCGGCCTGGACCTCGTTCAGAGCGTCCGAGAGGCAGCGCGTGGCGTCCGCCGCTGAGCCTTCTCGTTCCAGCACGTCGAGCGCGTCGTTGAAATGCGACACCGCCGCGCCCAGATGCCCAGCGCTCGCCAAGTTGCTCAACCAGGACATGCGTCTCCCTCCAACATAGTCCGTGCTCAGTGCGTGTTTGAGCTGGTGATGAAGCGCATCTTGCCGAACGGTACCGGGCGCTTAGCTCAGAAGCCCCGGAGACGCCGCAGTGGTCTCCTGTCGGGCGGCAAGAAAGGTGCCGTAGTCGAGCTCTCGGTACGGCGTCCGGCAGGGTTGTCCGTCGGCGAGCCACAGGCGTCGCTCGCGGAGATCCATGACGACGGAGGCCACCGTCGCCGACCGGTCGAGCTTGAGCTGGCGCTCGTCCGCGTGAGAGCAGATGCTCCAAGGCCAATCGGCATGGTCGGAGAGCATCGCTGTCAGCGCTGCGCGCGCGAGATCGCTCTCGCCAGCAACGGCCGGGCCCGCTGCAGTCTGACGGCGCTGTCGGGCATGGCCCACAACGAGACGTCGGTCACCCCTGGTTGCGTTTGCAGTAGGTGGTTGGTGTGCAAGAGCAATCCGTCCTCAGGTCCAGACACTCTGAGACGGCTGAAGTCTCCCGGTGCCGCCTCGACGTCGAGCGCGACTCCGTCAGCGGACGCCAGCAGGTAGTTGGCCGACGAGGACCTGAACCCGGCCTGAAGGCCGGAAAGCACGTCGGTGACCGTCTCAGAATCGAGGACGGAACGCAGGAGCACGTGATAGGGGATTCCCGGCTCGCCACGGTCGAGATCGGTGACGATGGCATTGGTCACCAGCCCGACGCCGGCGGAGTTCATGCCCAGCTTTGCCAGCAGGCCCGCTTCGACCACCGTGACGAAGGCGGGCCTGCCGATCTGGCGCGCCTCCAGCACGGCGACCGTGTCGAAGCTGTGCGGGAGCCAATCCCAGTTCTGACCGATGAGCATGTGACCGCCGGATCTCTCGGGCAGGGCGGCGAACGCAGTGCACTCCCCGGCGCCAGAGACAGGACGAGAGAGCGCCTGCCTGGCCTTTGCCGCGAACATGACCTCGCTGCGCACATTGAGGGCGAGGACGTCCTCGAAGCGAAGTCCGGAGCCCTCCGCCATGCCATGCATCTCCCTGAGGTACTTCGGCCTGACTGCATGGATGGGAGGCACGTAGCGCATAGGCTCCTCAGTGACTTTGTCCCAACTCCAGGAGGCGTAGCGGTCGAAGACCTCCTCGTAGGCGTCGCGTGATCGCAGCATGCGCTCTCGCGCTTGCTCTCCGTACTGCCGTCCGCGCTCCTGTGGCTCTCCCTCGACGCGCACGTGCGGAAACTGCCCTGAGGTCATCGCGGTCACCTCGCGTCTTCCGTGGCCGCCATCGCGGCGATCTCTCCCGCCGTCGCGAGGCAGATCTCATCGACCCGGGCCGGCTCAGCCGCCGGGCAGAGTCACGACCAGTTCGCCCACGACGTCGCCGGGAGAGTTCAGGACAGGCGGGCGCGCCCGGCGACGGGCGGCCTCCGGCACGCCGGAGAGGCCGAGGTGCCGGACCAGTAGCGCGATGAGGCCGAGTCCCGGAGCGCGCATGGCGCCGTCCAGGGCTTTGACGGCGATGCCTCCTCCGTCGGGCAGGGAGGCGCAGCACAGGCCCTCGGCTCCGCCCTTGGAGAGGACGCCGGGAAACGCCTGCATGATCACTGTGTCTTCCTCGCCCTCCCCCTCGATCAGCAGGGGGTGCGCCAGCATCGCTGCCGCGATGCGAGGCGCCAGTCGCGGCAGTCGCGCGTAGGCTCGCGCCATGGCGGTGATGGGGGTCGCATAGACGACGATGCCGCAGCCGTCCACGCCGCAGGGCATGTCGGAGGCGGCGATGCCGGTGGCCTCCGCGACCGACTCTATTCCGGCCACCTGGGCCGGATGACCAGCGCGCTGATAAGTAGGGACGTCCCACCCGTGGTACACGCATGCGGCCAGCATCCCGGTATGGTTGCCGGAGCAGTTGTACCCGGCCTTGAGCTTGTGGTCGCAGCGCAGGTCGTCTTCGCTCAGGCCGATGTCGGCGAGCATGCGCCGCACGAGATCGACGTGGATCGACGCCCCGACGTGCGAGGCGGAGATGATGGCCATCTCGGGGTCGCCCCAGCCGAAGTGGTCGATCGTTCCGTCGTCGACCCACGGCCGCGCTTGGAACGGCTTGGCGGACGAGCGCCAGTACGTCGAGAAGTCGGCGTCGCCGTAGCGGGCGACCTCGGCGCCGCGCTCGTCCGCGACGCTGGCCACGAGCTGATGCCGGCTCTCGACGGCAGGGCCGCGCCACACGTCGACGAAGATCGGAGCGTACTGCCTGCTCACACCATCACCGCCTGTCCTGTCGCGCTTGTGTCGAAGTCGTCCGGCAGGTGGCATGAGACCAGGCGGTCGCCGACCGCGTGCGGCTGCGGGCACTCGGTGGTGCAGATGTCCATGCGGAACGGGCAGCGCGGGTGGAAGCGGCACCCCTCGGGAGGGCGGACGGCGCTGGGCACGTCGCCCTCCAGCACCTTCATCGTCCCGCGCGCCTCGGGATCGGGCGACGGAGAGCTCCTCAGCAAGGCCACTGTGTAGGGATGCCGCGGGACGCGAAAGACTTCCGCCGCCGGGCCGTGCTCGACGATGCGTCCGAGGTACATGACGGCGAGCGAATGCGCCATGGACTCGACGACCGCGAGGTCGTGGGCGATGAAGAGATACGTGAGGCCGAGGCGCCGCTGAAGGTCGTCGAGCAGCACGAGGATGCGGGCCTGCACGGAAACGTCGAGCGCGGAGGTAGGCTCGTCGAGCACGACGAGCTTCGGGTCGAGGGCGAGGGCCCGCGCGATGGCGATGCGCTGGCACTGGCCGCCGCTGAACTCGTGCGAGCGGCGCCACAAGTGCTGCGTCCCCAGACCGACCATCTCGAGCAGGGAGAGGACGCGCGCCTCAAGGTCCCTGGCGCTGAGGTGAACCTGCGCCCGGAGCGGCTCGGCGACCAGGTCGTGGACGGTCATGCGCGGGTTCAGCGACGAGTACGGATCCTGGAACACGACCTGCGCGTCGCGCATCACCTTGCGGCGCTTGCGCGTGCTCAGATCGGATAGGTCCTGGCCGAGGAACCGGATGGCGCCCGACGTCGGCTTGACCAGCTGCAGGACGGCGCGGGCCGCGGTGGACTTGCCGCAGCCGGACTCGCCGACGAGGGCGAGCGTCTCGCCCTCGGTGATGGCGAACGAGATGTCGTCCACGGCATGCACGGTGTCGATCGACTTCTTGCCGAGACCCCGGCGGATGTGGAAGTGGACGGTGAGGTCGTCGACCTGCAGCAGGCTCACGACGTCACCTTGGCCCTCTGCGCCGCATCGTCCACGCTCTTCGCCGCGTCGTCCCCGCCCAGCGCCGCGCCATCCTCGCCGGTCGCCCAGAAGCAGGAGACCCAGTGACGGTCGCCCACCTGCACCGGCTTTGGCTTGACGGTCGGGCAGACGTCAAGCACGTGCTTGCAGCGCGGGTGGAAGCGGCAGCCGGAGGGCGGCGAGATGAGGTCGGGCACGCTCCCGGGAATGGTCTGCAGCTCCGAGGCGGTGTGGCCATGAGGCAGGCACTGGTAGAGCGCCGTGGTGTAGGGGTGCCGCGGCCGGCTGAGGACCTCCACGACCGGCCCCTCTTCGACCACTGTGCCGGCGTACATCACCGCGATGCGGTCGCACGTCTGCGCGGCAACACCGACGTTGTGCGTGATGATCACCTGGGCGACGCCGAGCTCCTCGCGCAATCTGAGCAGCAGGTTGAGGATCTGCGCCTGGATGGTCACGTCGAGCGCGGTCGTCGGCTCATCGGCGATGAGCAGAGGTGACCCGCATGCCAGAGCCATGGCCATGCACACCCGCTGCCTCATGCCGCCGCTGAACTGGTGCGGGTAGCGCTTGAGTGTCTCGTCGGTGGCCGGTAGCCCAACCTCGGCCAGGGCCTTGCGCGTGGTCTCCCGCGACTCGCGCTTTGACACGCCCTTGTGGATGCGGACGACCGTCTCGATCTGGTGCCCCACCTGGAAGACGGGATTGAGCGACGCCAGCGGGTCCTGGAACACCATGGAGATCTCGCGGCCGCGAAGGCTCTGCATCTCCCCGTCGTTCTTGGTGAGGAGGTCCTCGCCCCGGTAGATGATCTCGCCTCCGGTGATCTCCGCCTGCGGCCGCTGGAGTAGGCCGAGGATGGCGAGCCCGGTGATGGTCTTTCCACAACCGGACTCGCCGACGAGGCCGAGGATCTCGCGCTCGTGCACGACGAGGTCGACGCCGTCGAGCGCTTTCACCACGCCGCGCATGCTGCGGAACTGCAGCTTGAGGTCGCTCACCCGGAGAAGCTCTTCCACAGTCCTACCTCTTCGAGCGCGGGTCGAGCACGTCGCGCAGACCGTCGCCTACCAGGTTGAACGCGAGCACCAGGATCAGGATGGCAAGGCCGGCGAAGGCGCCGATCCACCATTGGTCGAGGATGTAGGCGCGCCCCTCCGAGATCATCAGGCCCCAGTCCGCGACCGGCGGCTGGGCGCCGAGGCCGATGAAGCTCAACCCGGCCGCCGCCAGGATCACGGTGCCGATGTCGAGGGTCATCTGCACGATGACCGGCCCGAAGGAGTTGGGCAGGATGTGCCGCGCGATGATGTGGAAGTCTCCCACTCCCATCGTCTTCGCGGCCTCGACGTAGGGTCGCTCGCGCAGCGAGACGGCCATGCCACGCACGAGCCTCGTGTACCATGGCCACCAGGAGATAACGATGGCGATCATCGCGTTGCGGATGCTGGGGCCGAGGAAGGCCACGAACACGATGGCCAAGATCAGCGAGGGGAAGGCGAGGAACACGTCGCAGATGCGCATCACCACCTCGTCGAGCCTGCCGCCGAAGTAGCCGGCAATGCCCCCGATGGGTACGCCGATGAGGACGATGGCGGCCGTGACCACGAACGAGATGATGAGCGGGATCCGGGCGCCGTAGATGACGCGGCTGAGCACGTCCCGCCCGTAGTTGTCGGTGCCCAGGAGGTGCCTGGCGCTCGGCGCCTGGAGCCGCTCCGTGAGATTCGAGTCGCCGCGACCCTGCGCCGGGTAGGGCGCGATCCAGGGGCCGATGATGGCCACGACGATGGTGAACACGATGATCGCCAGGCCGATGACGGCCAGCTTGTCCTTGAAGAAGATGCGCACGTTGTAGCGCGCCTCGTCGAGCGACGACTGGTGGCGGACGCGCCAGTCCGACATCCGTGTGGTCTCAGCGGCTTCCACTCTGCGCCCCTACCTCAGTGCGATCCGCGGGTCGACGACGGCCTGGGCGAGGTCGACGACGAGGTTCGCGATCACGTAGACGAAGGCGATCATCACGGTGACGCCGACG
>CAIWHY010000292.1 GCA_903912585.1 uncultured Thermoleophilia bacterium
ACGGCGCCGACGAGGATGAGGGCGCCGCCCGCCAGCGTCCACACCGACGGTCGCTCGCCCACGAACACGAAGGCGAAGAGCGGCGCGCTGGCTGGCTCGAGCAGGCCGACGATGGACGTGTGCTGCACGCGGATGTAGCGCATGCCGTGCAGGAAGATGGTACCTCCTAAGGCGGTGCTGAAGACAGCCAGACCGAGCACCGCCCAGAGATCGCGGAGAGTGAACGCGGCGCCCGCTCCGACCCATTGGATCAGGCCGAGCGGCAGCATGACGAGGGCCGTGGTGACGCCGTTCGATATCAGCATCGTGCTGCCTCCGACGTCGTTGCGCACGGTCTTGGCGAGGACGAAGAAGACCGCCAGCAGCAACCCGGCGGCCAATCCCCAGATCACGCCTGGGAGAGAAACACGCAGGGCGGGGTCGAACAGGCCCGGAGCCAGCATGACGACGATGCCGACCACCGAGAGCACGAGCGCTGCGACCACGATGGGCTCCGTGCGCTGCTTGAGCAGCCGCGGCGCCACCAGGGCGATGTAGATCGGCGACATGTACGAGAGGAAGACCGCGAGCGCGATGTCGAGGTAGCGCACGGCCAGGAAGAACGAGAACAGCTGCATGGCATCGAGAAGGCCGAGCGCAAGCAGCTTGCGCGGCACCCCGGGCTTGCCCCACTCGCGCCACCACTTGCCGCCCAGGAAGACGAGGGCGACGATGGCCGCGGCCACGGACATGCGCAGCGCCAGCACCATGCTGGCCGGCATCGTGGTCAGGCGGATGAACACGCCGGTGGCGCCGAACATCAGGGCGCCGCCGCCGACCATGAGGTACCCCTTCGCCTGGGTTCGGCGACTCATGCGCAGTCGTTGGCGCGCGCCGGCCGGCCGGCGCTCACGGCGCCGGCTCCAGCGAAGTGGCGCCTTCCTCTTCGTGCTCGCCGAAGAGGACGACGAGGAGGCCGGCAGCCACGATTAGGGCGCCGCCGGCCACCGTCCATCCCGAGATGCCCTGGCCGAGCAGGAGCAGCGCGTAGAGAGGCGCCGAGACCGGCTCGAGGTAGCCGAAGATCGAGCTGTGCTGCACCTTGATCATGCCCATCCCGGCGGTCCACATCGTGTAGGCGAGGGCGGTGCACACGACCCCGAGGATCAGCCCCGCGACGAGGTCGCGCGTCGTGAGGTGATAGCCCAGGCCGATCGTCTGCCAGAGGGCAATCGGCAGGAGGATGAGGGCGTCGAGCCATGCCTCGGTGAACACGATCGTCACGGCCGAGACGCGCTTGGTGAGGTCCTTGACCACGAGCTGGAAGACGGCGTAGCCGAGGCCGGCCAGCAGGCCCGCCGTCACTCCCCAGGGCGACAGCTTGATGCCCTCGCCGAGCAGCGACGGCGTCAGGATCACGGCCAGCCCGACGAGCGCGAGCAGGAGCGCCGGGTAGACGATCCTCTCGGTGCTCGTGCGGAAGATCCGCGGCGCCAGGATCGCGACCCACACCGGCGCCAGGAACTCCAGGAACAAGCCGATGGCGACGCTCGTCCCGCGGATGGCGACGAAGAAGAGCAGGAGCGTGACGGAGTCGACGAAGCCCATGAGCAGCAGCCGCGGCCACACCGAGCGCTGCCGTACGCCGGCGAGCGGGCGGCGCCGGGCGAACAGGGCGCCGAGCACGATGCCGGCGGTGGCGAAGCGGATCACCAGAAGGGCGCTCTCCGGCGCCGTGGCCCACTCCACGAGGGCGCCGATCATGCCCATGATGAGGAACGCGCCCGCGACCAGCAGGTAGCCGCGCAGGGAGCGGTCGCTCATCGCATGCGCCTCGTGCCCGAGACGACGGGCGTCACGGCGACCCCGGCGCGGCCGGACGGCGCCGGCATCAGAGCGGCTCCGGCGTGGAGGCCGCGGCGACGGAGGCGCCGCTTTCGCCGCGGCCGAACACCACGACGAGCAGCCCGGCGCCCAGGATCAGAGCGCCGCCGACGACCGTCCACATGCCGGGCAACTGGCCGACGAGGAAGATGGCGAAGAGCGGCGCCATCAGCGGCTCGACGTACCCGAGGATGGTGACTTGCTCGACGCGCACGCGGCGCGTGCCCTCGATCCAGAGCGTGTAGGCGATCGCGGTGCACACGACGCCCATGACGGCCGCCGCGATCCAGGCGCGCCCGTCGAGGCGGTAGCTCGTGCTGTGGAACTGCCACAGGGCCAGCGGCAACACGATGAGCGCGTCGCCGGCCGCCTCGGCCATGGAGATCGTCGACGACGAGACGATCTTCGTGAGCCCCTTCACCGAGACCGTGTAGGTGGTGTACCCAAACCCCGCGAAGAGCGCCGCGAGCAGGCCGGCGAGCGAGAGCTTGGCGCCCTCGCCCAGGAGGTCGGGGACGAGGATGACGGTCAGGCCGGCGAGGGCGAGGCCAAGCGCCGGCCAGACGATGGGCTCGCGCGGCGAGTGGAAGATGCGCGGCGCGAAGAGCGCGACCCAGACCGGCATCAGGAAGAGGAGGAAGATCGCGATCGCGACGCTCGTCTGCAGCACTGCGTAGAAATACAGCAGCAGCGTGACGGACGACATCGCCGCCATCAGGATGAGGCGCCAGGCGGCGCCCGGACGGCGCCAGTCGGCGATCATCGGGCGCCGCAGAAAGACCACGCCGAGCGCCACGGCGGCGAAGGCCATGCGCAGCACCAGGATGATCGCCTCCGGCGCGTTGGCCCAGGCGACGAGCGGCGCCGTACCCGCCATCAGCAGATACGAGACGAGGACGATGACGTAGCCGAGCGCGTCGCGCCGTGGCCGGCCGCCGTCCGACGCGCCGCGAGAGCCGGCGCGCGTGGGTGCGGCGGCTCCGCCGCCGGTCACCCCACGGCTGCTCCCCCGGGCATTGCTCACAGCGGCGGCTCCAGTTGCGGCTCGCCGCTCCCGAAGAGCACGACGAGCGCGGCGGCGGCGAGGATGAGCGCGCCGCCGGCGATCGTCCACCCCGAGATGCCCTGGCCGAGAAGCACGAGCGCATAGACCGGCGCGGCGACCGGCGTGATCAGCCCCAGGATCGAGCTGTGCTGCACGCGGATGCGGGCCACTCCGTCCATCCACATGGTGTAGGCGAGTGCCGTGGCGACCAGGCCCATGACCACGCCCGCCACCCAGTCTCGAGCCGTGAGCCCTTGACCCGACGCGGCGAACTGCCACAGGGCCAGCGGCAGGATGAAGAGGGCGTCGAGGACGCATTCGACGGTGACCAGCGTGACGCTCGAGACCTCGCGAGTCAGGCCTTTCACGATCAGCTGGAAGAAGGCGAAGGTCCAGCCTGCAGCGAGTCCCGCGGCGAGCCCGAGCGCGGACACCGCCACCTCGCCGCCCGTGAACGACGGCCACAGGATGATCGCCATGCCGATCACGGCGATGGTCAGCGCGACATATGCGACTCGCTCCGTAGCCACGTGCAGGAACCGGCGCGCCAGGAACGCCACCCAGACCGGCTGCAGGAACAGGAAGAATGTGGCGACGGCGACGCC
>CAIWHY010000293.1 GCA_903912585.1 uncultured Thermoleophilia bacterium
CGCGCGCCGACCTTGGCGCCGCCGCCGCCCCGGCCGTCTACGTGTGCCGGGGCACCACCTGCTTCCCGCCCATCACGGACGTGCGCCTCCTCGAGTACCGCCTCGAGTAGGCGCCGCCGAAGCTCATCCACGCGTGCAAAGGCGTTTGACGGGGGCAATAATCCGGGCGAACGCGAACGGAGGTCCCATGCTCACGCTCTACCAGTCCGAGTGGTGCCCGGCCTGCCATCGAGTACGGCAGGCTCTCACCGAACTCGGCCTCACCTTCGTCGCGGTCAACGTCGCCGCCGAACGCGACGAGCGCGCCGACGTGATCGCCGTCTCCGGTCAGGACACGGTGCCGGTCCTCCAGGACGGCGACAGGATCTTCACGGACTCGAACGAGATGATCGAGCACCTGCAGGCGACGTACCCGGTCCCGGCCGACGCGCAAGACCACGCGGCAATGGGTGCCTGGCGTGCGGCCGGCGCCCTGTCGCTCGCGCCGCGCGCTGCCCTCGCGCACCTGCGCGAGCTGCTCGAGGCCAAAGGGTTCACGATCGTCGCGCAGATCCGCGGCCCCAAGATCAGCGAGCGGTTGCCCAAGGAGTACGTGCTGCTCTACGTCACGATCCCCGTGGCGGCGGTGAAGACCGTCGAGATCGACCCGCTCGCGCCCGGGGCGCTCCTCCTGCCGATGGCCGTGATGCCCGCGGACGGAGGCGGGAGCATCGTCGCGACCGCCGATCCGGTGGGGCAGGTGTGGCTGTACGGCGAGCCGGGACTCAACAAGATCCAGTCCCAGGTCAAGGCGCGGCTCGCCGAGGTGTTCGAGGAACTCTGAGGCCCGGCCCTCGCAGCCCGGCCGGGCCGGCTTCGCCCGCCGGACCTACTCCCAGCGGAACAGCCGCAGGCTGAGCAGCGTCGTGACGAGGCCGACGACCGCGACGATGCCGAGTTGCATCCAGTTCACGCCGCGCCCGATCCAGGGGTCCACCAAGGAGATCACCAGGTGGTACAGGGGCAGCGCCTTGCCGAGGTCCACCATCCAGCCGGGCAGCAAGTCGAGCGGCGCCGACGTCCCCGAGACGAACAGCATGACGAACCAGAGCAGCAGGCCTATGGACTGCGCGGCGCGAGCGGTCGGGGCGACGGAGGCCAGCAGCATGCCGATGCCGGAGAAGCAGAAGACGCCCACGACGTAGGCGAGGGCGACGCCGGCCGGAAGCGACGCGGGGCTCGTGCCGTAGGCGATCATGCCGAGGACCGCGATCGTCAGCGCACCGACCAGCGCTACGCCTAGGCTCACGAGCAGCTGGGAGCCGAGGAGCGCCGCTTCCGAGACGCCGCTGGCGCGGAAGCGGCGCAGCACGCCGCGCTCCCGGTAGGACGAGAGGTGCACCGGGAGCGAGATCGTGCCGATCGAGGCGATCACCAGGCCCATGAAGGCCGGCACGTACCAGTCCATCATCTTCACGCCCTGGTAGGCGCCCTGCTTCATGTGCTGGGAGCCGAAGATGCCGCCCAGCAGCACGAGCACAAGCACCGGGAACGCGAACGAGAACAGCAGCGTGATCGGCTCGCGCACCAGCAGCTTGATCTCGATCCACGTGAGCTTGAGGAGGACCTTCACGGGCTCACTCCTCCATCTCGTGGCCGGTGAGCGCGAGGAAGACGTCCTCGAGCGTGGGCAGCTCCACGCGCAGGTCCGGCGGCGTGATGTCGTGCTCCACGAGCGAGCAGGCGACGTGGGCCAGCACGGCGCCGTCGCCGCGCACCTCCACGCGGGAGCCATGCCGCATGACTTTGGCGACGTGCGGCACACGGGCGAGAAACTCGACGTCCGGCGCGTCGGTGGAGAAGACGACCGTCACGTACTTGGCGAAGTCGGTGACGAGCTTCTGCGGGGCGCCCTCGGCGACGATGCGTCCCGCATCCATCACGGCGATGCGGTCGCAGAGCCGCTCGGCCTCCTCCATGAAGTGCGTCACGAGGACCACCGTCGTGCCCATGTCGCGCACTCGGCGCACCAGGTCCCAGGCCACGCGCCGCGCCGCCGGGTCGAGGCCGGTGGTCATCTCGTCGAGGAAGACGAGCTCGGGGCCGTTGACCAGCGCCAGGGCGATGAACAGCCGCTGGCGCTGCCCGCCCGAGAGGGCGTGGTAGGAGGCCTTGCGCTTGTCGCCGAGGCCCCACTGCCCCATGACCTCGCGCCAGTCGTGGCCCCCGGGCGTGATCGCCGCGAAGAGGTCGAGCGCCTCCCCCACGCGGATGTGGTCCGGCAGCGACGACTCCTGGAGCTGGGAGCCGATGCGGCGGCGCAGCTCCCGGGCCTGCGTGCGCGGGTCCATGTCGAGCACGCGCAGCTCGCCGCCGCTCGCCTTGCGCAGGCCCTGCAGGCACTCCACCGCGGTCGTCTTGCCGGCGCCGTTGCTGCCGAGCAGACCGAAGATCTCGCCCTGCGCGACCTCGAAGCTGGCGTCGGCGACCGCGACGACGTCTTTGTAGCGCTTCTGAAGGTGCTGGACGGAGATGACGGGAGGCATGGGCTTCAGAGACTACCCGCTCCGTTGAAGCCTATGCCACCCGCCCCGTCGCGCGCGGGCTTGCGGACGTCAGCGCCCGGCCGCCCCGCCGCCGAACAGCGACATCGTGCCCGGCGGCATGTCCGGGTCGGCCCAGCGGCCGAGCTGGCGGAAGCGCTCGCGGCGCATGCGGCGGCGCTCGCGTGGCGGGATCGCATCGAGCTCGGCGAGCGTCTCCGTGATCGCCTCGCCCACGTTCGCGGCGGCGGTCTCGGCGTTGTGGTGGGCGCCGCCGCGGGGCTCCGCGACCACGCGCTCGATGGCGCCGAGCTCGAGCAGCTCCGACGCCGTCGGCTTGAGCGCCTCGGCGGCCTGCGGCGCGAAGGCCGCGTCGCGCCAGAGGATCGCGGCGCATCCCTCGGGCGTGATCACCGAGTAGGTCGCGTTCTCCTGCATCAGCACGCGGTCGGCCACGGCGAGGGCCAGGGCGCCCCCCGAGCCGCCCTCGCCGATCACGGTCGCGACGACCGGGACGGTGAGGCGCGCCATGCGCAGCATCGTCTCGGCGATGGCGCGCGCCTGCCCGCCCTCCTCGGCGGCGACGCCGGGGTAGGCGCCGGGCGTGTCGACGAACGTGAGCACGGGGATGCCGTGGCGCTCGGCGAGCTTGAACAGGCGCTGGGCCTTGCGGTAGCCCTCGGGCTTGGCCATGCCCCAGCTGTGCAGCTCCTGCTCGTCGAGCGTCTTGCCCTTCTGGTGGCCGACGACGAGCACGGCGCGACCGTTGAACCAGCCGAGCCCGCCCACAATCGCGGGGTCGTCGGCCCGCAGCCGGTCGCCCGTGAGCTCCTCGAAGCCGTCGATGAGGTGCCCGATGTAGTCACGCGTACGCGGCCGGTCCTTGTGCCGCGCGATCTCTACCGTTACCCAGGAGTCATGCCTCCGGCTCTCGTGCTGAAGGCTCTTCAGTCTCGACTGAAGCCTCTCGACCTCTTCCGACAAATGGACGCCGGGCATAAGCGGCAAGCGCCCTAGCTCGCTCAAGCGTTGTCTTAGCCACCCCACCCGTGCCTCTGTCTCGTTGTTCGGCTGATTCGGCTCGCTCAGGTTCCTCACCCCCTCCCAGAAGTCGCAGGTAGTTGCCGACCTTGACGCGCAGGTC
>CAIWHY010000294.1 GCA_903912585.1 uncultured Thermoleophilia bacterium
CGGCGCGGTCGATCTCGACGACGTAGTTGGTCTGCGTGTCGGCGAGCAGCTGCAGGCTCTTGCGCAGGCGACGCACCTCATCGTGGTCGATCGTCTCGACGTCGGGTTTGTTGATGAACAGGAGATAGGCCATCGCGCGCTCTTCGCCGCGCTCGGCGACGGGCCCGAGCGAGACGCGCACCCAGTGCTGCTCGCCTCCGGCGCCGCACAGATGCTCCTCGAAGACCTGCTCGCCCTCGCGGCGGAAACCCGGCACGCGCTGCGCCCAGCCGGGCATGACCTGCATCCACGAGCGCCCGATGTAGTCGGCGCCGTTGCCGCCGAGGAGCTCGACCAGCTCCTTGTTGGCCGCGATCGTCTTGCCGCCGTCGGCGACGACCGCCAGCGGCTGCTTGAGCGGCAGGTGGGCGAGCACGTCGAACACGGTCTCCACGCGCTGGCGCAGCCCATACGGCAGGCGCGGCTCGAGCCAGTACTCGCGCGCGACGTCGTCGCGCGCGGGCGGTTCCTCGTCCATGAGCATGCGCTCGTATTCGTTGACCATCGCCGTCGCCTCCAGGGCCATCACTTCGCTACGACAGAGGTCGACCCTGCGCGGCGGCTTCGCGAGGGTGCGCGCGTCTGCTGCCGACGGGACGTGTGTCTAGACGCCGACCTTGTACATCATGCGCTCGCCGAGGCCGGTGACGACCTTGACGTAGCCACAGAGCTCGGCGTCGAGGGCCGGATCGCCGGTGTCCACGAGCAGCGGCCGGCCCTCGAGCGACAGGAGTTTGGTCTGCGTCGCGATGACGATCACGCCGCCGCGGCCGGCCTTGCGGATCACGGAAGGGCCGATCTGCTGGTTGCCGCGGCCGAACACGTGACCCTGACCGCCGATGACGGTGACGACGATGCGCGCCTCCGGGTGTCCATCCAGAAGGTGCAGCAGCTCGCCCTCCGTCACGTCGCTGCCGGCGAGAACGCCGTCGAGCACGGCGTCGACGCCGAGCAGCGTCTTCGGCAGGCCGAGGCGCGTCATCACGGTGCGCGTGGTCGTGCCGGGCCCAAGGACGTAGAGGACGCCCGGTTCCATACCGGCGATGACCTCTGTGGCGATATCGTTGAGCGCCCGCTCCTCGCCGGCCACGCCGCCGGCCTTGGCGCTCTGCGTGAGCCCACGCGCGTACGGCACGGTCATGTAGCCATACAAGCGGGCGGAGACGCGATCCTCGCGGAACGCCTCCTCGTCGATGTCCATGACCTCGCCCTCGCGCAGCTTCACGGCGGCCGGCCTGTCGTGCAGGAAGAGGGCCGCCACGTCGCCGGCGGCGGCCGGAGTGGTGGCGTAGACGGCGGAGTGGATCTTGACGCCGGCGGGGACGCCGATCACGGGGACGGCGTCGCCTATGGCGGCGCAGACGTCGCGCGCCGTGCCGTCGCCGCCGGCGAAGAGGATGAGGTCGGCGCCGGCGGCGGCCAGGCCGCGTGCGGCCTGCTGGGTATCCGCCGGCGTCGTGAGCACGAAGTCCTGCCAGGAGCTGTGCGCCGGCGCGCCGTGCTCGCGCTCCAGTTCGCAGGCCGCGTAGGTGCGGCGGCCCGCGAGCGAGCCCAGCACCTGCGGCTCACGGCCGACGGCGCGGGCCTCGTCCTCGCCCATCTCGCCCGGCCAGGCGAGGACCTCGATCTCGCCCTTGAGACGCACGAGGCGCTCGAGTGCCAGCCGTGCGCGGCGCGGGGCCTCGCGCGCGGCCCCAAGCTCGAGCGCCCTCCTCAGGACCTCAGGCC
>CAIWHY010000295.1 GCA_903912585.1 uncultured Thermoleophilia bacterium
CCAGGTCAACCAGGACGGCGGCTACACCGGGATGACGGCGGCGCGCTTTCGCGACGAAGTCGCGGCCCTCGCCGCCGCCGCAGGACTCCCGCCGGGGCGCCTGATCCTCGGCGGCGACCACCTCGGGCCGTACCCGTGGCGGGACCGGCCGGCCGCCGAGGCCATGGCCGCGGCCCGCGAGCTCGTACGCTCGTGCGTCGCGGCCGGCTACTCAAAGCTCCATCTGGACACGAGCATGCGCTGCGCGGACGACCCCGGCGGTGAGAGCGATCCGCTCCCCGAGGAGCAGATCACGGCGCGCGCCGCCGACCTCTGCCGCGCCGCGGAGGAGGCGCGCGCCGCGCTGCCCGCCGCAGCGCCGGCGCCCGTCTACGTGGTCGGGACCGAGGTGCCGGTGCCCGGCGGCGAGACCGCGGCGTCCGCGCGGCCCGCGGTCACTTCGCCCGGCGACGCCGCACGCGTCCTCGGCCTCACCAGGGAGGCGTTCGCCGCTGCCGGCGCCGGCGCCGCATGGGAACGGGTCGTCGCCGTCGTCGTGCAGCCGGGCGTGGAATTCGGCGACGAGACGGTGATCGACTACGACCGCGGCGCCGCGGCCGGCCTGGTTGGCGCCCTGGACGCGTACCCCGGCATCGTGTTCGAAGCCCACTCGACCGACTATCAGCGACCGGAGGCTCTCCGGGCGCTCGTCGAGGACCACTTCGGCATCCTCAAGGTCGGGCCGTGGCTCACGTTCGCGCTGCGCGAAGCCGTCTTCGCGCTCGAGGCGATCGAGATCGAACTGCTGGGCTCAGGCGACGCCGCCCTCTCCGGCGTGCGCGCCGCCCTCGAGGCCGCCATGCTGGCGCAGCCCGGATACTGGCGGCCCTACTACGCCGGCGCCGACGAAGGCGCGCGTCTGGCGCGAGCCTTCAGCTACAGCGACCGCTGCCGGTACTACTGGCCCCAGCCGCAGGTCCGGCGCGCTCTGGACGCGCTCCTCGGCAATCTTCGCTCGCGCGCCATCCCTCCCGCGCTCCTCAGCCAGTACCTGCCGGGCGAGTACGAGCGCATGCGGCAGGGGCGATGTGGCGCGGAGCCTGCCGAGCTGATCCGCGCGCACGTCGAACGCGTCCTCGACGTCTACGCTGCGGCGTGTGGGGAGAGCTGAGGGAGGGGACCGGCGGCGGACTCGCCGCGACGCCGCGGACCGCTGGCCGAGCGTACGCACCGGCCGCCGAGGCCGGACCAGCTAGCCGCTGTGCTCGGCCCTTCTCTCGAGCATGAAGAACTGCACGCTGAGGCCGATCTCGCCGGCATCGACGATCGCGACCGTAGGGTCGTCGTCCTCCTCGTGCGGCGACGAGGCGGTGCCGGGGTCGAGGATCAGGCAGCCGTCCAGCCACTCGAGCGCCGGGATGTGATCGTGGCCGTAGACCACGAGGTCTGGACGCGCCGCGGGCGAGTAGCCGTCGACCCTTCCCTGATCGAGCCGCTTGAGCAGGCGCTTGCGCTTGTGGCCCACGACGAAGCTGATGCCGGCGGCCTCCCCGATGACTTCACGCGGGAGCTTGGCCAGCTTGCCGGTGTCGAGGTTGCCGCTGACGGCGGTCACCGGTGCGATCTTCTCCAGCTCGGCCAGCGTGTCGGCGTCGATGATGTCGCCGGCGTGGATGATGTGGTCGACGCCGGCGAACAACTCGGAGATGGACGGGTCGAGGTAGCCGTGCGTGTCGGAGATCACTCCGATGCGACCGCGCCGCTTGATGTTCCGTGTCATCGCCGCTCCCGTCACGTACTATGCCTTGCGGATTGTATACCCACTGCGGCGGTGACCGGCGCCGGACCGACGCGGCGCGTGCCCGAGGCCCGGCGCGCACGCCGCGGTTTCGGCCCCGGTGGGCGGGGGCAGGCTGAGGCGGAAAGCCAACCTGCCGGGCCGCTGCGGCCACGGCCTCGACCCCCTGAAGGAGCCCCAATGGCCGACGAACCCGTGTTCATCTTCCTCGCCACCTACAGCGAAGAGGCGAGCGCCCGTGACGACCTCGAGGCCCTGCGCGAGCTCCACGCGCGCGGCTTCGTGGGCACGTACGACGCCGCCGTGCTCACCAAGGACGACGAGGGCAAGGTGCGCGTCGAGAAGTGGGAGAGGCCGACGCAGCACGGCGCCTGGACAGGCATCGCCGTCGGCGCCGTCGTCGGCATCCTGTTCCCGCCGTCGATCATCGCCGGGGCCATCGTGGGCGGCGTTGCCGGCGGCGTCATCGGCCACCTCTGGAACGGCATGTCGCGCAAGGACATGAAGGAGCTCGGCGAGCTGCTCGACGAGGGCACGGCGGCGCTGGTCGTGGTAGGCAAGTCGAAGCTGGACGAGCAGATGAGGGCGGCGCTGTCGCGCGCCGACAAGATCATCGAGAAAGAGGTCAAGGCCGACCAGAAGCAGCTCGAGAAAGAGCTCGAGAAGGCGGAGAAGGAAGCGGCG
>CAIWHY010000296.1 GCA_903912585.1 uncultured Thermoleophilia bacterium
AGCGCTCGTGCTCTCGGTGGTCGGCATCGTCGTCATGCTGGCTCCGGGCCTGTTCGACCCCGCCCTGCGCGTGTCTCTCCCGGGCGTGCTCTGGGGACTGGCCGCCGGGTTGCTGCTGGCGGTCTTCTTCGTCCTTGCCAAGACGGTGCGCAACGATGTCGGAGGCAGCACGATGCTGATCTCGAACGGCGTCACCACGGCCCTCGTCATGCTGCCGCTCGGTCTGATCCAGTGGGTCGGAGCGGGCGCCGCGTTCACCCTCCGCGATCTCTGGGCTGTGCTCGGTATGGCTGTCTTCAGCACCGCCTTAGGAGGTACCATCTTCCTGCACGGCATGCGCTACATCCGCGTGCAGCACACGGCCATCGTCGGTCTGCTCGAGCCGGCAAGCGCACCGCTCTTCGCCTTCGTGTTCGTGGGCGAGCGACCGTCGGTGTGGACGCTGGCGGGCGGCGCCCTCATCCTCGTCGGCGCCGTCCTGGTCGTCCTGTTCGGAGCGGGCGACGAAGGCATGGCGGGGACGCCGGAAGAGGCGCTTGCGGAGGCGGAGGCAGTGCCATGAGAAGCACGCTCGAGGAGTCGATCTGCCGCGCCGGCGCCGCGCGACCGGCGCACGATCGCACGGATCTCCGACCAAGGAGTCATCTTGACCGACATTGTTGAGAGCGCCCCCAAGCTCGACCTGCTCAAGTCCATGACCATGCTCGAGGACGCCCAGCGCCTCACGCCGGGCGGCGTCGGCGGCATCCGCCGCCCCTACAACTTCGTCGTCGGCGAGTACCCGGTCTTCATCACCCACGGCCACGGCGGCCACATCGTCGACGTCGACGGCAACGAGTACATCGACTTCCTCTGCGCCTACGGGCCGATCATCCTCGGCTACGTCGAGGACGAGATCAACGACGCCGCCAAGGCGCAGATGGACAAGGGCTTCTGCTTCAGCCTCGTGCAGCCGCTCCAGAACGAGCTTGAGCAGCGGCTCGCCGACATCATGCCCTGCGGCGAGCAGACGATCCTCGTCAAGACCGGCTCGGACGCGACCAACGCGGCCGTCCGCGCGATGCGCGCCTACACCGGCCGCGACAAGATCGCCCGCTGCGGCTACCACGGCTGGGGCGACTGGTGCGTGGAGCATCACGGCGGCGTCCCGCAGGTCGTCTCCGACCTCACCAAGGAGTTCGAGTACGGCGACATCGCCGAGCTCGAACGGGTCTTCGCCGAGAACCCGGACGAGATCGCCGGCGTGATCATCACCCCGGTCGGCCACCCGATGGCCAAGCCGATCATCGCCCCGCCGCCCGGCTACCTGCAGGCGGTCGTCGACCTGGCGCACAAGCACGGCGCCGTGGTCACCTTCGACGAGATCCGCACCGGCTTCCGCGTCTCCATGGGCGGCGCCAGCGAGCGCTACGGCGTCACCCCGGACCTCACGACCGTGGGCAAGGCGATGGCCAACGGCTACTCGATCGCCGCCCTGGTCGGCAAGCGCGAGGTCATGAACGTCTACGTCAAAGACGCCTTCCTCAGCTCCACCTACTTCCCCAACAGCCTCGAGATGGCGGCCAGCATGAAGTGCCTCGAGATCCTCGAGCGCGAGAAGGTGCAGGACGCGATCTGGGAGCGCGGCACGCGCTTCCTCGACAAGCTCGGCGCGATCGTCGACAAGAGCGGCGTGCCGGTCACCAGGAGTGGCATCCCGCCGATGCCGTTCCTCACGTTCGACAAGGCCGACGAGCACTACAAGGAGCGGCGCACGGAGTTCTACACGCAGTGCATCCGCCGCGGGCTCTTCGTGCAGCCGTATCACCACTGGTACATCTGCTACCGTCACACCGAGGCGGACCTGCAGCGGGCGCTGGACGTGGTCGAGGAGAGCCTCGCCTTCGTGGCGCAGCAGTTCCCCTACGGGGCATAGGACCTGCGGACCGGAGGTCGAGGATGGACAAGCTCATCATCACCGTGGCCGGCGTCGGCGCGGAGACCACCAAAGAGGCGCAGCCGGCCCTGCCGGTGACGGCGGCGGAGATCGGCGCCGACGCGGCGCGCTGCCGCGAGGCCGGCGCCGGCATGTACCACCTCCACGTGCGCGACGCGGCGGGCAGCCCTACGCAGGCCCGCGAGGTCTTCGCGGCCGCCATCGCGGCGATCCGCGAGCGCACCGACATCATCATCCAGACGAGCACCGGCGGCGCCATGGGCATGAGCGCCGACGAGCGGCTGCAGCCGCTCGAGCTCGACCCGGAGATGGCGTCGCTCACCACGGGCACGGCGAACTTCGGCGACGACGTGTTCTTCAACGACACGGCGCTGATGACCGAGTTCTACACGCGCATGCAGAAGAAGGGCGTGCGCCCGGAGTTCGAGATCTTCGAGGCCGGGCAGATGGACAACGCCCTCAAGCTCGTCAAGCAGCACGGCCCGGCCGGGCCGCTCCTGCACTGGGACTTCGTGCTCGGCGTGCCGGGCAGCATGAGCGGCGAGCCGCGCAACCTCGTGTTCCTCGTCGACCGCGTCCCGCCGGGAAGCACGTGGACCGCCACCGGCATCGGCCGCTGGCACATGCCGGTCGCGATGACGGCGCTCGCTCTGGGCGGCAACGTGCGCCTCGGCTTCGAGGACAACATCTTCCTGCACAAGGGCGTCAAAGCGAAGGAGAACGCGGAGCTCGTGGGCCGCGTGGCGCGCCTGGCCCGGGAGTGGGACCGCGAGTGTGCCACTCCCGACGAGGCGCGCCGGATCCTCAAGCTCGGGCAGTACGCCGCGAGCTGAATCCGTCTTTCTCTCAAGTCCGCCGCGGTGTTTGTCGACACAATCCTCGCGGGCAAGCGCAGGCGAACCATGTCCGGCCGCAGTGCCGCGGGGTACACTCGCGGGTACGCTGCAGGCAGGACCGTGGCGAACGAGGGAGCGGATGGCGTTCCGAGTGAAGAACCGTGGCAGATCCGAGCGCGGCGAGGTCGAGCTGCTGCGCGGTCTCATCCGTCTCGCCAACCAGCTCCAGTCCAGTCTGGAGCTGGACTCCATCGTGCACGTCATCGCGATGGCCCTGAGCGACACCTTCGGGTTCCGTGAAGCCTCCGTCTACCTCGCCGACCCTTGCAGCGGCGAGTTCCGCGTACGCGCCACGGTCGGCGAGCACCCCGAGTACGACCGCGAGTTGTTCAATCGCCCCGTCCCGCCGAAGATCTGGGACGAGCTGTTCCTCGAGAAGTACCAGATCGGCTCGTCCTACTTCGTCGACCATCGCCAGCACGAGTGGACGGCGGAGCAGCTCCACTACCTTCCCGAGCTGGACCTCGGGCCGCGCGGCTCCGGCGAGTGGCACCCCGGCGACGATCTGCTCGTGCCGCTCTACGACAAGCAGCGCGCGCTCATGGGCGTCCTCGACCTGTACGACCCGGCCGACCGGGTCCTGCCGACGCTCGAGCTGGTCAAGTCGCTCGAGGTGTTCTCGACCCACGCCGCGGTCGCCATCGAGAACGCTCGCCAGTACGAGCAGCTCGAGCACACCCGTGAGGCGCTCGAGGCGCAGCTCGGCCTGCGACAGGCGATGATCGAGGCGAGCGCCGCGCTCCTCTCCACGCTCGACGAGCGCACGCTCCTCAGCCAGATCGCAGCGCTCTTCAAGGACCTCGTGGACTACGACGCCATGGAGATCCGCCTGGTCGACGAGGAGGCGCACGAGCTCTACTGCGGCTTCGCCACGGACGCCGACTTCGAGCAGGTGCAGAGCTGGCGCACGCCTCTCGACGTCGGCGTGACCGGCTGGGTCCTGCAGCACAACGAGGCGCAGCTGGTCAACGACATGGTCAACGATCCTCGCGGGGCGCTCGTGCCCGGCACTGAGTGGGAACCCCAGGCGTCGATCATCGCCCCGCTCACCGTCGGCGGACGGGCGATCGGCGTACTCGCCCTCGACCGGATGGGCGAGCGGACGTTCGCGGAGAGCGAGCTGGAGACGACCAAGCTGTTCGCCAACCTGGCGGCGATCGCGATGCAGAACGCACGCCAGTACGAGAGGCTCGAGCACACGTCGGCTCAGCTCGAGGGCCAGCTCGCGTTGCGGCACAAGCTTCTGGACGTGAGCACGGTCCTGCTCGGCACCCTCGACCTGCGCGCCGTGTTCCGCGAGATC
>CAIWHY010000297.1 GCA_903912585.1 uncultured Thermoleophilia bacterium
CGGCGACGCGGCGCGCGCCGCCGGCCTGCCCGCGCCGCTGGCGGTCATCGCCGAGGTGAAGCGACGCTCGCCGAGCAAGGGCGACATCGCGCCCGGCCTCGACGCGGTCGCCCAGGCGCGCGCCTACGCGGCCGCCGGCGCCGACGCGATCTCCGTGCTCACCGAGCCGGACCGCTTTGGCGGCTCGCTCGACGACCTGCGCGCCGTGGCCGCGGCCGTCGACCTGCCGGTGCTGCGCAAGGACTTCGTCGTCGACCCCTACCAGGTCTGGGAGGCGGCCGACGCCGGCGCTGCTGGCGTGCTCCTCATCGCCGCAGCCCTGCCCTCGGGCTCCCTGAGCATCCTGCTCGGCGAGTGCCACGACTGCGGGCTCGACGCCCTCGTGGAGGTCCACGACGCCGACGACGTCGAGCGTGCCTATTCGGTCGGCGCCAGCCTCATGGGCGTCAACAACCGCGACCTGCGCACGCTGGACGTAGACCTCGACGTGACGGAGGCGATCGGGCCGCTCATCGGCCAGTGCGTCCTCCTCGTCAGCGAGAGCGGCATCGGCTCCCCGGGAGAGGCCCGCCGCGTGCGGCGGGCCGGCGCGCGCGCAGTCCTCGTCGGCGAGGCGCTGGTGTGCACGCCGCACGCGCACCTCGCCGCGGCGGTCGCCGGCCTGCGGGCGCTGCCCGGCGCGGAAGGGGATGCCGGATGACGCGCGTCAAGATCTGCGGGCTGACCTCCGAGCGGGACGTGCTCACCGCCGCGCGCCTCGGCGCCTGGGCCTGCGGGTTCGTCCTCAGCGAGAGTCCGCGACGTGTCGGCGTGTCGCACGCGGCCGAGCTGACGCCGCTGACCGGAAGCGCTCTCGCGGTCGCCGTCGTGACCACGGAGGACGCCGAGTGGATCGCGGCAGCCCTGGCGGACGGCGGCTTCGGCGCCGTGCAGCTCTGCGCCGGCGCCGACGGCCCGACGGTCGCGGATGTGCGCGCGGCGGCCCAGGAGCGGGCGCTGCGGCCGCTGGTGATCGCGGCGCAGGGCACGACCGACGCGTCCTCAGCAGATCTCCTCCTCGATTCCCGCACCAAGGAAGCCTACGGAGGGACGGGCCGGACGCTCGACTGGCCGGCGCTCGCGGCCCAGCACCTGCCGCGCGAGCGCCTCGTCCTCGCCGGCGGCCTGCGCCCCGCCAACGCCGACCTGGCGATCAAGCTGCTGCGCCCGCGCGTCGTCGACGCTTCGAGCGGCGTCGAGCGCGCGCCCGGCATCAAGGACCCCAGGCTGCTGAACGCGTTCTTCGGCGCCGTCGCCGGCGCCGACTTCTCCGGAGGTGCGTCCGCATGACGATCGAGTCCCGCTTCGGCCCCTACGGCGGCCGCTACGTGCCGGAGACGCTCATCCCCGCGCTCGACGAGCTCACGGCCGCGTACGAGGAGGCGCGCGGCGACGCGGCCTTCCAGGCCGGGCTCGCGCGCCTGCTCGCCGACTATGCCGGGCGGCCGACGCCGCTCTACCACGCCGCCCGGCTGAGCGAGCGCTGCGGCGCCACCATCCTCCTCAAGCGCGAGGACCTGTTGCACACCGGCGCCCACAAGATCAACAACGTCCTCGGTCAGGCGCTGCTCGCCAGGCGCATGGGCAAGACGCGTGTGATCGCCGAAACGGGCGCCGGCCAGCACGGCGTGGCCACCGCCACCGCCTGCGCGCTGTTCGACCTCGAGTGCGCCATCTACATGGGCGCCGAGGACGTGCGCCGCCAGGAGCTCAACGTCGTGCGCATGCGCCTGCTCGGCGCCACCGTGGTGCCGGTCGAGAGCGGCTCGCGTACCCTCAAGGACGCGATGAACGAGGCGCTGCGCGACTGGGTGAGCAACGTCGGCCACACCTTCTACGCGATCGGCTCGGTCGCCGGCCCCGCACCGTACCCGGCGATGGTCCGCGACTTCCAGGCGATCATCGGCGCGGAGGCGATCGCGCAGGTGCGCGAACGCTACGGTCACCTGCCGGACGAGGTCGTCGCCTGCGTCGGCGGCGGCTCCAACGCGATGGGGCTGTTCCACGCGTTCCGCAACCTGCCGGTGCGGATGACCGGCGTCGAGGCCGCCGGCGAGGGGCTCGACGGCCGCCACGGCGCGCCGCTCGCCAAAGGCTCGCCCGGCGTCCTGCACGGCTCTTTCAGCTACCTGCTGCAGGACGTGTGGGGGCAGGTCGCCGAGGCGCACTCGGTGTCGGCCGGCCTCGACTACCCGGGCGTCGGGCCCGAGCACTCGTGGCTCAAGGACTCGGGCCGCGCCAAGTACGCGGCCGCCAGCGACGTGGAAGCCCTGACGGCCTTCAAGACGCTCGCACGGCTCGAGGGCATCATCCCGGCGCTCGAGAGCGCCCACGCCATCGCCTACGTCCTGCGCGGCCCCTGCGCCGCGCCGCCGACGGCGCCCTCACCCTCGGCTACCGGCCGGTTCACCGTCGACGGCGAGGCAGCGGACTTCGAGCCCGGCGGCACGCGCTTCGCCGCCGGCGACCTCGTGATCGTCAACCTGTCCGGGCGCGGCGACAAGGACGTGCACGAGGCCGCACAGCTGCTGGAGGAGCCGGGATGACGCCGCTCAGGCGAGTCGACCCCGGCAAGACGGCAAAGGTCGGCGAGACCCCGGCGCCTGCGCCGCCGCC